>JBCDMA010000120.1:0-11000 GCA_038744645.1 Pseudomonadota bacterium
ACAAGACCTATTGTTACCAGAAGGGATATGGTTTGACTACTTTGATGGCAGTAAATATCGAGGTGGGCAATCGGTTTCAATCGATGCCCCTTTGGAAAAATTACCTGTACTAGTAAGGGCAGGTGCCTTCGTGCCTACTGTGACAACTTTTAAGCATGCGTCTGAATACAGCAATGATGTATTGTATGTGGACTACTTTTCCGATGCGTCAGTCGCTCGTAGTGATTACACCATGTACGATGATGATGGCGAAGATCCAAACAGTCTGCGAGATAGAAAATACCAAACGTTAACGTTCGATGCTTCACATGGTAATACACTTAACCTTACAACCAGACTTCAAGGAATGTATGACGGTGCGCCAACAATACGCAGATTGATTTATCGAATACATGGATTATCTGAGAACGTTGAAAGTATCACTGTCGATGGTAAAAAAGTGTCGGTATCGGACAATATCGATGATCTCTATCAACATGATTTGGCCTATCGCAAAGACGCTGTGCTTTATGTTTCTGGAAGACTGCAATCAAGGCTCGATGTGCGCATCAACCTACCTCGCTCCAACAGTATTGAATAACTGCTACCTTTGAACGAATACAAAAGTTCCTGTTGAAAGAGAGCTATACCTCTTTGATAATTATTAACTAATAATTAACAAGGTGAAGAAAAAATAATGGAAAAAATACTAAAGATAGCTTTCTCTCTTATTATGATATTTTCAGTGATGGCTTGTTCAGAAGACTCAAGTAGTGGAAGTATGATCAACGCCAGCATGAAAGTAGAATTGTTTGATACCACAGATAATGTGTGGAAAAAATACGGTGGATTTTGTGACATTGCCGACTGGCATCCAGCGGTTGAAAGTTGCGAAATCAGTGAAGAAAATGGCGAAACTTTTCGTCTTTTGACGTTGGCAGACGGGGCCACAATTAAAGAAAAACATCTAGGCGCAGGAGACGTTGAGACGAGCTATAAGTACTCGATAGTTGAAGGGCCATTGCCCGTAAACAATTACGTTTCTACGTTTGAAGTGCAACCCGAACATGACTGGATTAATGTCAAATGGTCGTCTGAATTTAACGCAAGTGGTGTTTCAGATGACCAAGCCCAAGAAATTATTACGGGAATATACGAAGCCGGGCTTTACTCTATACTCGAGCAAAACTAATGGAATAAACGACAGCTTTTGATTAGCCTATTACAGAGTATTAGGGTTAAATCACTTTTATTCTCGGTACGTCTATCACTAGCGTTTTTTTTGGTTGAGACGGCAATAAATTTAGTCGTCTGAACCGATATTCTGTGGTAGTTCAGCTGATGTCATTAAAAAATGTGACAACGTGTATTAATCGAGCGTTTTGAAAGCACATTGATCAGTGTTTGGATAACACTCATAGCTCGATTATTGCCAACATATCCTCGCCTTCTTCATCCAATCCGACTTCGACAAAACCAAACCTAGCGTAGAAATCTTTGGCAATGGGATTTCGTGGATTGTAACAAATCTCTATTGCTTTAATGTCAGGTTGAATCGAAATTTCTTTGATTGCTAGTTCTAACGCTTTTCTGCCGATGCCTTTATTCTGATGGTGCTGGTCTATCATGAAACGCCAAATGGAAATTTTATTTTGCGTTTCTAATACCCACATGAAAAATCCAACAGGTTGCTCATTATGGTATATAGCTTTACACGTGTAGCCTGCATTATAGTGTGACTCAAGGAGGGACCACATGTTACATGCAACGTATGCTTCTTGTGCTTTTGCGACATCCAAATCGCAAACGGCTTCATAATTGGACTTGTTTATGTCTTCTAACCTTACTTCCATATGCTACTCAAACCTCAACGATTTAATTTATAACAGTCACAAGTGCTATCAAGTCTCAAACGCGTAAACAAATCAGCAGGTGTATATCACTCATGAGATATCTTCAAAACTCTCTGGATAGATATTGGCGCTAACTATCAGCCATGCATCGTTAAGCAGATGGCATATGTACAGCGTCCGGAATTCTAACTTTTGGGTTTCTGTTTTAATTCGCCAGCCGACCGTTATAGCGACTTGGTCTTGACTTAAATTCGATTGATTTAAAATGTTGAACCTAGCACTTTTGTAACCAAACCCATACATATCGTTGTAATTTTTCTCAAACTTTTTTCTGAGCTCAGCAGCGTCAGAATAGGTTCTTACACCATCTGAATCTGATATCGCACATGGCAGTCGATAAAAAGTGGCAATAGAGTCCGCATCAAACGAATCCCAAGCCTTTACATATTTTTTAAAAAACGCTTCCACGCTAGCTCGCATTCTTCCCTGCAATCAAAACCAAATCCATAGATATCTGCCTTGATTCAGCCGCTCCCCACACGCTGCTAATTTGATTAAAACTTGCATTGAAGAAGGCATTGCCTTGCATATCCACGCAGCGCCGGGTGGCTGACCAACTGTGTAAATACGCGAAAAATTGCTCAATTGACAAATGCATTGTAAGGCTGATTTGAGGAGTCGCAATTCGAGTTTTAAATGGGAACGGGACATCCACATAACCATCCCAAAGCAACTTATTTTGTTCAGGCCAGTAAGGCCGTATAACCGATAGAAAGCTAGACGCTAGAAGTGCATCAATTTTAGGTGAAACATGGGGCCAACAATAACCCCAAGCGCAAAAAACACCTTCTGGTTTTAACACGCGAAACACTTCTGGCCAGAATGCCTCATAGTCAAACCAATGAAGTGCCTGAGCAACACAAATCGCATCAAAAGATTGACTAGCAAAATTCGTTCTCTCTGCTTGTTGAACCGAAAAAGTGATACCGTTTATTGATGGCGCGTTTTTGATTTGTGAGGGACTGACGTCTGTGCTTTGTACTGACTCAAAAAAGCGGATTAAGTCCACGGATGCTTGCCCATTTCCACAGCCTACATCCCAAACGGATTTGTTTGAAGGACAGATACCACTGAGCCATTCGTACAACTCCTGAGGGTATTGAGGTCGGGACTTTGCGTAAAGATCTGACTTATCGTCGAATAGCGTATGAATATCCATTATTGTCCCCGGGGCAGCCTAGAAAGCTTCCTATTCCTACCTAATCAAATTGTAAACCGATGAATTCTCTGATCCAGCCCTTTTACTAGTTACACATTCGACGTATACATTTTCTTTTTCCCCTCAAAATTGTCGAATAGGGATAAATGGCTCTGCTGTGAAAATGTATCAGTCCTCATTTCATACTGTGAAATCCAGTCAATAAGCATGTCCAAGTTTGCATCCTGAGCTTCCTTGGACGGATATTTGTGAGGTTCCCACGGTCTCAGTCTAGCGTTTTTTATGCAGGTGGCCACGGGTAAATTTAAGAAAATTACTTCTTCTGCTTTATTCACAACTAACGAAAGTAAATCGGAATAGCAGCCTTCAATTACCCATGAATCGTTTTTGGACAGAAACCGGTTGATCTCAATTTGCGAATCCGCCAATAGCAACCTTGTGGGAGGACTTGTTGGTGCCCAAGCAACTGTGTCCAAGTCTAAGTGCCCAATATTGTCTGAAGATGCTAGATGTTTTGCAAGTGTTGATTTTCCCGAACTAGAGTTTCCAAATATAACAGTCTTGGTCATGCTTTCCCTTCAAAAACAAATTACAATGCCCAAGTATATTGTACTGCGCGGACAACATTGATTGGCTGTGATGCGCTTAACGTTAACTAGGGAAGTTGAAAGTTTATGTAAACTAGTAGTGCGCTATATGAAGCATTCATATTAATATCAAAAGATCGTTGATATCAACTATCTTATATAGCTTTAAGTAGAGCGCACATACGCGCAAGTCCTAGTTTAGTAGCCGCTTTATTTCTTCCTCTCTGCCAAAACTTACGCCTTCATATCTTGGTAGAATAACGACTTGAATACGATTGCATGGGATACTGTTGATACCGCTATGGTTGTACAATTGTGAAATTGAATAACAAATAGTTTACATTTGAAACTTCGTTGTATTTGGGCCAAATAATGAAAAAACAACAACCGGCGCTAAGTTTTTGGCAAGTATGGAATGTTAGCTTCGGCTTTCTCGGCGTCCAATTTGGTTTCGCTCTTCAAAATGCTAACGCAAGTAGAATTCTCCAGGATTTAGGTGCCGATCCGCACGCATTGTCTTTCTTTTGGCTTGTTGCGCCGCTGATGGGTTTAATCGTTCAACCCTTTGTAGGTGCGGCGTCAGACCGCACGTGGAATCGCATTGGTCGTCGCCGACCATTTATTCTTGCTGGCTCAATTGTCGCTGCACTGGGCATGTGCCTTATGCCAAACGCCAGTTTGTTTGTGGCCTTTATCCTGCCGATTGTGTTTGGTGTCTGTATGCTCGCACTTATGGACGCTGCGTTTAATGTGTGTTTTCAACCTTTTCGCGCACTTGTTTCGGATATGGTTCCTGCAAAACAACGTAACGTGGGTTATTCAGTACAGACATTGCTTATAAACATCGGTGCGGTCGTGGGTTCCATATTGCCGTTTCTACTGACCAATATCATTGGACTTAGCAATATATCATCGCCCGGTCAGGTGGCTGAGACGGTGATCTGGTCATTTTACTTAGGCGCAACGGTATTGTTAGGGGCGGTGCTTTGGACTGTTTTTCGCACCAAGGAATATCCGCCTGAAGAATACTACGCGTATAAAGGTATGGATGCGGTCGAAGTAGAACGTCAACGCGTAGAGAAAAAATCCGTATCTGAACGATTTAACGCGTTTATTGGGCTGGTTATCGATATGCCACTTGTGATGAAGCGCCTTGCCGTGGTGCAGTTTTTCTCCTGGTTTGCGCTATTTATCATGTGGGTCTATACGAACAATGCCATCGCACAACACATATGGGGCGTTGATCCCAAGTGGTTTAGCCCGGCCTATGCGGCGTCTGTTGGTGGATTGCCAGCCGATATTGCGGCAGCCCGAGGCGCAGCAGGTGACTGGGTGGGTATCCTGTTTGCCGGATATTCACTGTTTGCAGCGGTTTTCGCGGTTTTTCTAACCAAACTTGCGAACACGTTTGGCCGCAAGGTGGTTTTTTGTGCATCTTTGTTGGTTGGCGGTGTGAGTTACATCAGCTTTTTGTTTATCCAGAACCTAACAATGGTAGATGTTAATTTACTCATCACACAGGTAACTGTGCCAATGGGCGCTGTGTATCTGCTGGTGCCTATGATAGGTGTTGGAATCGCGTGGGCTGCGATACTTGCAATGCCTTATGCCATGTTGGCTGGTGCATTGCCTGCGGATAAAACTGGGATCTATATGGGAATATTTAATTTTACCATTGCGATGCCGCAAATTATCAGTGCGTTGACTGCAGGGTTGATTTTGAAATATGTGTTCGACAGCTCACCTATTCAGATGATTGTGCTGGCAGGTGTTTTTATGTTGTGTGCAGCAGTCAGTGTGCTGTTTGTAAACGAAGATACAAATGAAGCATAAAGGAATGGGGTTTCAAGTTCATGCATGTACTCACGCACCACAACTTTTGCGTACAATTAATTCAGGCTTCATGAGAATGTCAGTGACCTCTTCGTCATTGAGCATTAACAGTAAGTTCTTTACCAATAGTTCACCCGCAGTCGCTGTGTTTTGGTAAACCGTGGTAAGTGGTGGCGTGAAAAACTCACTTATTTGAATATTATCGTATCCGACAACGGCAATATCTTCAGGCACCTTAATCCCCCTCTCTCGAAGTGCACGAATACTGCCTAGCGCAATCAAATCGCTTGCGCAAAAGATGGCGTCGGGATTTGCGCGATTGACGAGTTTGACCGTTGCGTCATACCCTGATTTTTCGATAGATATAGCGTCTTCTTTTTCAATATTCTCGCTTTCAATGCCACAGTCTTCTAATGCCGCCTGGCATCCTTGAAACCTTGCCTGCATTTCTGGCGCACTGTCGTCAGTCGTGCCGATAAACGCAAAGTGTTTTCGCCCAAGTTCCAACAAGTGCTGCGTTACTATATACCCACCTTTAAAATTATCAGAGCCAATCGTTATCCCTGGGTGTTTTAGGTCAGGTGCTCCCCAACGTATAAAACGAATATCCTGCTCTTGCAGCTGTTCCAATTTATGTTCATATTCGGTGTAAGAACCATAGCCCAACAATATTAAGCCGTCCGCCTTGCTTGAATCTTTATACACTGCATGCCAGTCATCATTAAGATTCTGAAAAGAAACCAGCAAATCATACCCGGCATCGGTGGTTGTTTTTGTGATGCTGGCTAGCATGCTAATAAAAAAGGGATTGATGAGTGAATCGTCATTGGTGGGATCTTCAAAAAGCAAAAGTGCCAACGTTTGACTGCGCTGCTTTCTCAAGTTACTGGCATTTTTATCTACCTTGTAGTTGAGTTCTTCGGCAATTTTTTTGATTCGGTCCCGCGTTTCTTGATTCACCAGTGGGCTATCGCTTAATGCGCGGGACACAGTTGATTGAGAAACACCCGCCATATGCGCTATGTCAAATGAGGTCGCTTTTTTCATAAAACACCCACGGTTATTCTTATTTGACTTGAATTTACACATAAGCTTAACATCGATGTTCAATATGTCGTCACTTTTTTAACAATTCAAGGCGCGCTGCAGTTGATATCTATGTCACAGATTATTCAAGTGTTATACTGCGCGTTTGTCGAATTAAATAACAACAACAGGATTTAAGCTCTATGACCGATTCGGTCTCGCGCCCCACGAATTTTATCAGGCACATCATCGATAATGACCTAAATGAAGGCATACATGACCGCGTTGCTACGCGTTTCCCGCCAGAGCCCAATGGTTATCTTCATATAGGTCATGCGAAATCTATCTGCCTGAATTTTGGTATTGCAAAAGATTACGAAGGCACATGTAATCTGCGTTTTGACGATACAAACCCAGAAAAAGAAGACATTGATTTCGTCAATTCCATCAAACATGACGTGCAATGGTTGGGTTTCCAGTGGCAGGGAAAGGAGCGATACTCATCTGACTATTTCGAGCAATTGCACTCATTCGCCGTGGAACTGATTTCCAAAGGGGTAGCATTTGTTGACTTTAGCACGCAGGAAGAGATCCGCGAAATGCGAGGCACGCTGAAAGCGCCGGGGTCAAATAGTCCTTACCGAGACACGCCGATTGAAGAAAATCTAGCGCATTTTGAAAAAATGAAAAACGGTGAATATGCAGAAGGAGAGTGCTGCTTAAGAGCCAAGATAGATATGTCATCTGCCTTTATGTGCATGCGAGATCCTGTGATTTACCGTATAAAATTTGCGCATCACCACCAAACGCTAGATAAGTGGTGTATTTATCCAATGTATGATTTTACGCATTGCATTTCTGATGCGATAGAAGGCATAACGCATTCCTTATGTACTTTGGAGTTTCAGGACAATCGACGACTTTATGACTGGGTCATAGAAAACATCACCATTGATTGTACACCACGTCAGTATGAATTTAGCAGGCTCAATCTCGAATATACCGTACTCAGCAAGCGCCGACTGATACAGCTTGTCGAGGACAAACATGTTGATGGTTGGGATGATCCTAGAATGCCGACTATTGCTGGCATTAGAAGGAGAGGGTATAGCCCAGCGTCTATACGCGAATTTTGTTTACGGATTGGCGTGACAAAAATGGATAACATGGTTGAAATGAGCATGTTGGAAGCCTGTATTCGCGATGAACTGAATAGCTCGGCTAAACGTCGAATGGCAGTGCTTGATCCTGTGAAGATCGTTATTGAAAATTTTGGTGACGATGAATGGTTGGATGCACCCAATCACCCCATGAATGAAGAAATGGGAACACGGCAAGTCCCATTTTCAAAAGAGCTGTTTATAGAAGCAGAGGACTTTCGTGAAAGCGCCAACAAAAAATATAAGCGTCTGGTACTTGGTAAAGAGGTCAGGCTCAGAAATGCTTATGTTGTAAAAGCCGAACGCATTGAAAAGGATGACGATGGCAATGTTGTATGTATCTACTGTTCGTACGATCCTGACACCTTGGGTAAAGATCCTGCTGATGGCAGAAAGGTGAAAGGCGTAATACATTGGGTAAGTGCAAGTCACGCCTTGGATGCAGAAGTAAACTTGTACAACGCATTATTTACGGTACCCAACCCTGCAGCCGAAGAAGATTTTGCGAGCACAATTAACCCTGAATCATTGGTCGTTAAGAATGCAAAGGTCGAACCCTCTCTCAGTGATTCTGAGCCGTTGCAGGGACTGCAGTTTGAGCGACAAGGTTATTTTTGTAAAGACCCAAGCAGTTCAACTGATCACCTTGTGTTTAATCGCACGGTAGAACTTCGAGACAGCTACGCTAGAGTCAATAGTCTGTAGCGCAATATTTGCGTCGGCTTTTGGTTATCGTGCATTTTGAAAAGCTGTCATTACCGGCACTCTGGCAGCGCGCCACGCTGGAAACACACCGCTGAAAAATCCAATGATTAAAGCAAGGTAGGCGCCTTGTTTAAACAAGTCAGGTGTTAGTTCAAACTTAAACACCACTTGAGTAAAGCTGCCACCGAGCGTTGATGCATTTATTCCATCAAACAATAAAAACGCGGCAATGGAGCCTACGATACCGCCAATGGTAGCCAATGTCATTGCTTCAACCATTGTTCCGATAAAAGCTGACATGTGACTAAAACCAATTGCACGCAGTGTTGCAATCTCAGTCGCGCGATCGGATACCGAGGTGTACATGGTGTTTAACGCACCTGCCAGAGCGCCTAATGCCATGATGCTGCTGATGATCCGTCCAAACAGTGCCATGTAGCTCAAACTTTGGCCTTGTTGTGAAAAATATTCAGCTTCACTTTGGGTATCTTGATTCAAGCGGGGTTCGCTTTCGACAAAGGCTTGTACTTGAGCAAGTTGCTCCGGTGAACTCAATTTCATCCGCACTGATTGATAAGAACTGCCTCGATTGTACAAGCTTTGGATCACGCGAGCGTCTGCCCACAACTCGCTCTCAAATACGTTGCCTCCGGTGGAAAATACGCCGACCACTTTCCATGAGTACTTGCCAAAACGCACTTCTTCACCCAATTCAAAACCATCGAATTCGCGCAGTATGCCTTCACCAACAATTAACTCATCGGTACCTTCGGTAAACATACGTCCTTGCACGAGTTGAAAACTGTTTCTGAGTTTAATACCTTGCGGATGAATGCCACGTAGCGGAATGTTGGCTTCTGTCTGGGTGGTTTTTTTGATCCCATCGACAATCACATAGAGTTCGGGTGACACTAGCGGACCATCGCCATCGCTCATGACACCGGGTGCAGTTTCCAGTAGGTCGACTTGTTCTTTCACTATTGAACTGTTTAATTCTGCTGCAGATCCCTGACGCAACATAAAAGCAATATCGTCAGAACCCGCACCTTCAAGTGTCGCTTCAAACCCACGTGCCATTGCCAAAAATGCCAACAGAATAGCAACCACTACCGCACTCGCCAGCACCATTGCCAGTGACATCCATATCCTGCGCGGTAAACTGCGCAGGTTCATCACAATGACAACCCAACTTTGAGATAGCATACTGGTCATCTCTACCCCTTAGCGAATGCTGTGATGATATTTAAACGCAAGGCGCGAACCGCAGGCACAATACCGGTGATCAGCCCGAGTACCAGCATATAGAATAAACCTTGAAGCACGATGCTAGAATCAAGCACCAAGTTAGGCAAAAAGCGAGCGAGCTGTTGTGAAACGCCTTGCAACAGTAAATAGGCGGCACCTAATCCAAGCAGTCCGCCGATAAACGACAGTAAACAGGATTCAGCCAGCACCATCCTAAAGATTCGAGCCGAGGTAAAACCCAGCGTCTTAAGCATTGCAATTTCGCTGGTGCGCTCTCGAATGGCTAAAATCATGGTATTGCCGACCACGACTAAGATAGTAAAAAAAGCCATAAATACGACACCAAAGATAATCAACCCAATGTTGCCTACTTGCTCTATGAAAGCTTTGTTAAATGCCTTTTCAGTACTGGTATCTGTTTCGGCTTGGGAGTTGGCAAAGGATGCATCAATGGCTTTGCCTACTTGTTCGTTGATGGATGGATCGCTTGTGGTAAGGATCATCCAGCCAACATAATCACCGCCCCATGTCTGTGTTTCCATAAAATACTTGTAGTGAAACACTGCATAGCCCGTATCTACTTGCTCGGTTTCTCCGTTAAAGATCCCGGCAATCTCAAAATCCCACGTGATGGTGCCGTCTTTATTGGTAAAGATATTTGAGGAAAGCGGGATGCGGTCACCAACGGCCCAATCATTTGCGCGCGCGAGTCGTTCACCGACTAAGATGCTCGCTCGATTTTGCTGCCATGACGCCATCTGTTCTGGCGGCAATACCAGTTCTTCAAACACATCAAAGTAGGTGTCAGGGTCGACGGCAAAGGTCACGACTTGATTGGCTGGCTCTTGAAAATAACCACCAAACCAATTTGAATGGGTAACTTTGTCCACACCGTCAATGCTTTTGACTTTGTTTACATATGAATACGGAAGTGATTGGGTAAAATTGACCTTGTGTACTACCACCAGGCGATTGTCAGCCGACATTTCAACGCCGGAATTTAATGCCCCTTGTAGTGCGGTGACTGCACCGAAAATGAGAAAAGCAATAAAGATTGCAAAGCTGGTTAAAAACAGTCGAAGCTTTTTTCGGGTCAAATTCTTGTAGATCAAGTAAAGATCTTTCACGCGGCACTCTCCATGACTTTGACGAATTCGCCTTTGTCGAGATGCAGGGTGTGTTTTGCGTATTTCGCTGCAGCGGGGTCATGCGTAACCATCACAATGGTTTTGCCGAAATCACGGTTTAATAGCTGCAGCATTTCCAAAATTTCATCAGCGGTTGCGCGATCGAGATCACCCGTTGGTTCGTCGCACAATAGTAGTTTTGGATCGGAAACCACTGCACGCGCAATGGCGACGCGCTGTTGCTGACCCCCTGACATTTCAGCAGG
>JBCDMA010000121.1:0-10949 GCA_038744645.1 Pseudomonadota bacterium
CCATGACCCATTAGCCAAAGCGTTGGCTCAGGTAATACCGGTTCTACATACACGCGCATTCCTCCTCCACACGGCATGCCTGCACCGAGCATTTCGTCGTTGAGATCAATATCGAGCATGGCAGTTTTGCCATCCTGTATACACTCAAGTGCTTGTTCGCAGGCAGTACTTTCAGCACATCCACCACCTACCCAGCCAGCAACAATCTTTCCTTCTTTATCAATCACCGCTTTTGACGACGTTTTTGCGGATACTGAACCATAGGTATCAACGACAGTGGCAATTGCAAACGGTTCGCGTGCCTGCTGTTTTTGGGTAATGATGTCAAAAATAGTTTTAGCCATGTTTTGTTGGCCTCCTCATACTACAAGTCATCCGTTGGTGCACTCTTGTGTTTGGTGCGCTTGTTTGGTGCGCAATAGCACTTGCTGATACGCATCGGGCGTATCCATATCGACTACCACGTGATCATTCGACATAGGCAGACTGGATACCAGCTCAGGATGCTTTGTTATCAATCGCTTGCAACCCAAATTCTTATCACCATTAATAATCGAGTCAATTTGCTTACTTGCCAAAATAATTGGATTGCCTCTTTGTCCTTTAAATGTAGGTGCTAATACATCCGTTGTACAATCGTCGAAACGCCCTCGCAGTGCATTTAGATCACTGGCATCAATCAGCGCCAGATCGGATAAGAAAATCATTACGCCATCGACATTGTTTTTTGCATGTTGCAAGCCGATATGGACGCTTGTCATTTGTCCTTCTTCGTAATTAGGGTTGTAAACGACGTTAATATCCAAGTCTGCTATTTCTTGGTGAACTGCCTCATATTGATGTCCCAATACTACAACGACTTCTTGGAAATCATGAGCTAATAGGGTATCTAAAGTGCGGCGGATCAGCGGTTTGCCATGAATATCCAGCAAGAGCTTATTCCTGCTACCCATCCGCGTAGACATACCTGCTGCCAGTACAACAACTGATACGCGTTTGGTATACGTGTTTATTTTGTTTTGTTGATCAACCGCCACAACAACCACCTGCTGTTTTAGTTACGTTTTTATTCACCTGTTTTTCAACAACACGCGGAAAATCTGTCTCAAGCGATTGCTTGTTTTTCAACATGACAACTTGAACAAGAATCGATAGTGCGATGTCTGCGGGTGTCTTCGCATTGACATTAAGGCCGACTGGAGACGCAATTGCATTGACCTTCTGTTCATCAAATCCTTTGTCAATGAGTGCCTGTTTATATGTCATTGCTTTTCTCGCGCTGGCGACAAATCCAAGAAATCTTGATTGTACGGCTAAGGATGCTTCCAATGCTGCTTTATCGCGTTTTCCCTGTGTGGCAACGATAATATAGCTTGGAGTAGTCGCGGGCTTTTTGACATATTCGAAGTCATCAAAAAACTCAGTTGCGGCTGCAAATTGTGCTTGTTTGCCAAGAGGCGCAGCAACCTTTACATCAAAATCTGCTGCCGCCGCAAGGCAAACCAACTTCTCTGCCACAGGAGAAGAACCCAATACCCATAGTGTTGGGTTTGTTTTAACCGGCTCTATGAATATATCCAATGTGCCACCACTTGGACATGAGGATTGAAATGACACGATCCCGTTTTCAATCAACACTTCTTTACCAGAAGTGACACGGATAAGCGTCGGCGCTGCACGTTTTATCGTGGCTCTGGCTGCCTTTATCACGGCGGTTTGTGCACACCCTCCGCCAATCCAACCTATTATCTCGCCGCCCTCAGTAACAATGGCTTTATCTCCCGGTATACCTGCAGTGGGTGAAATTGCCCTCACGACGGTTGCAATTGCATAAGGTGTTTTGCTTTTATCTAATTCAGATGCGCGTTGGATCAATTCTGGATTTAACATATTACCTCTCAAAGCGCTGTCAGCTCTGGCTCTAATGCTGCCAGACTTTCCAAATTGTGCGCAGGTGCAAACAAATCAATGATGGGCAGCGCCGCTTGAATACCACTTGATTTTGGCTCGTATCCATGTCGTCCCAACAATGGGTTTAACCAGATTAAGCGTCGGCATCGCCGTTTGATGGTATGGAGCTGGTGTGACAATGCTTCAGGACTGCCCGTATCCAATCCATCACTGACAATCATCGTTACCGTGCGATGATTGAGAATTTGACCATATCTTTGATTGAATGCAGCTAAGCTTTCGCCAATTTTAGTGCCACCCGACCATCCCTCGGACATCATCGCCAAACTGTTTCTTACCCGAATTAAATCAGTCTGGCGCAAGGCTTCGGTGATAGGCAATAAATGCGTGTGATAAGCAAACACAGAGACGTCTTTGAACACCGTTAACAATCCTCTGGCAAACCGCAAGAAAAAGAAGCTATACATGGACATGGAGCGACTCACATCAACGATTAGCACTAACCTTGGCTGTCGTTTGATTTTAGATTTGTATTTAAGTGCGAGTGGCTCGCCACCGTACCTTATACTCGATCGAATCGTTGCCCGAAGCGATAGCTGTTTACCGACGTTTTGAATCCGTTGGCGGCGCGAAATTCTGCGTTTCATTCTTTTTGCCAAACGTTCTACCAGACGTTCGACGGCTCGCATTTGATCTGGATCGCTCAACGACTGAAAGTCTTGCTTGGCTAATATGGCTGCTTCTGAAGCCCCTTCCCTCACGCCATCATCATTATTTTCAGTATCACCTGTGCCTGCATCACTGTCTGCTGATATCCCTTGCTTTAGCGTAGTGTTGTGGTTTTGCTGCGGTGTTTGTTGTTGTGGAGCCTGAGGCTGCCTTTGCTCTTTGTTTAATACCCCGCTGTTAGATTCTCGGTATTGGCTTTTTATATTCTTAATATGAAAGAAGCCATCAAAGAGAGCGTCAAAGCGCTTCCAATCATCTTCATTTGAACACAACAAGGCTTTTAAACCTGCGCGCATCATCATTTGATTGCTTGGATCACATAAGGCAGCTAACCGCTGTGCATCGAGCTCCTCTGCTACACCGACTTTAAAATTATTACTGCGCGCATGCCTCACAAAATCGATGATTCGCAGCATGACGGTATTCGCGAGACTTTCTTGAGCAATAAATGAATGGCCGATAGATACTTGATCTACTGTTATTGGCGATTGTGAGTTATTGGGCGTTCGCATGTGCTTTACTTCATCTTATAGCTCAAATGCTACACAGCACGCGCTACGAGGCGCTCAATTTCAAATGGTTCAAGACGTGCTTGGTCTTCTCGCGTTTTAAGCAAACACACCAGTGAGTCAATGATGACCTCTTGTGCAGTGTCGAGACTAGAGACACCGAGATTGAGGAGTGCCGCTGCCCAGTCAAGGGTTTCTGCGACACCGGGTTTTTTACGTAAATCAAGATTGCGCAAATCCTGCACGAAAGCCACGATTTGTCGTGCGAGCTGAGGTCCTACTTGTGGCAATTTGGCGTGGAGAATGCGCAACTCTTTGTCAAATTCGGGATAGTCGACGTAATGGTACAAACAGCGGCGGCGCAGCGCATCACTGAGTTCTCTCGTACCATTGGATGTTAAGACAACATAAGGTCGGCTGGTTGCCTTGATGGTGCCAATTTCAGGCACACTGACTTGAAAATCGCTCAATAATTCAAGCAAAAACGCTTCAAATTCTTCGTCAGCTCTGTCAATCTCGTCGATGAGTAACACCGGTGACTTGGTTTGGGTAATCGCTGATAATAACGGTCGTTTGAGTAAATACTTTTCACCAAAAATGGCATCTTCAGCCTTCGCGCTCAATACGTCCTGCTTCTCCATCAGTTTTATCGAGAGCAACTGGTGTTGGTAATTCCACTCATACACTGCTGAACTGACATCTAAGCCTTCATAGCATTGCAGTCTTATCAGTGGACAATCAAATACCGTCGAAATCACTTTCGCTATTTCAGTTTTGCCCACTCCAGCGTCGCCCTCGAGTAAAATGGGGCGCTGCATCTCAGTAAAAAGCAGAAGACTGGCTGCTAGACTTCGCTCTGCAATATAATTAGCGTTAGCAATCTTGGATTGAAATTCAACAATGCGTTCAGCGCCGCTCATACCTATATTCCTGCTGCTTCAATAATTGACGGCATCAACAACCAAGGTGATCAACTGGTCGCTTTCTTATTAAATAGGCTCTTGATCCAGCCAATGAAAACCGACCAAGCGAAGGCCAAACCATTTAACTCTTTAGGTTGTTCTGCCAAGGCTTCTTTTGCTTCATCCGCCGCTTCGGAGTCACCCATGGCGGCGACGTTATTGGCGAAATTTTTGCCGAATTGATTCAAGATCTGATCGGCAACCTGCGTCATCATACGACCACCCAATGACGCGGCTTTACCCGTGACAATGACTGCTGCTTGGCCTTTTAACACCGATTTGCCATCTTCGCCATCAATGATCCAGGCGGTTAAGTCCATGGTGGCAGACGATGTGCCCTTTGTGTCTTGCCCCTTGCCAATCATGTGTAACGTCTTTTGTTCCGGATCTACGTTTTTAATCACAATATCGCCATTAAACGCCATGGTGGCGGGTCCAATTTTTGCCTTCACTTTCCCTTTGTAATTGCTGTCATCTATTTCATCTGTGATTTCTGCCCCCGGCATACAGCTGGCAACGCCTGGTATATTTTGCAGAAACATCCAACCTTGGGTAACGGAGCCCGGTAATGTAAATTCTTTATCTAAATCAACTTGCATAATTTGCCTACTCCTAAAAAAGTGGCCAAGAATTCATCAGTCCTTGGCCACACAGTCTCTCCCATCCATTGGTTATTTACTCTGTTATTCCTAATTCTTGGATCTGCTGCCAAACCCTGTACGCGTTGTGCGGCATGTCCATGTGCGTTACGCCTAAATGTGCAAAGGCATCAACAATAGCAGATGTGAAACAAGGGATACTGCCCACGTGCGGCGATTCCGCCACACCTTTTGCGCCAATAGGATGATGTGGCGATGGCGTTACCGTGTAATCTGTTTCCCAATGCGGTGTTTCAACAAAAGTGGGAACGAAATAATCCATCAAGGTATTGCCAAGCAAATTCCCTTGCTTATCAAATGGCAGTTCTTGTCCCATGGCGACTGCAAAACCTTCGTTCAATCCGCCATGAATTTGCCCTTCGATGATCATTGGGTTGATGCGGGTACCGCAATCATCTAACGCGTAAAAACGCCGTACTGAGGTTTCTCCCGTATCTTTATCAATGTCTACAACGCACAGATACACACCATAGGGGTAAGTGAAATTAGGCGGATCGTAATAATCAACCGCTTCAAGTCCTGGCTCCATGCCTTCCGGCACATCGTTGTATGCCGCCCATGCGATTTCCTTCATGGTTTTTTCCTGGCCTGGAACGCCCTTCACTTTGAATCGATCCACATCCCAATCCAGATCATTCTCAGATACTTCAAGCAAGTGAGCGGCAATCTTCTTTGCTTTTGCTTTAATTTTTCTCGCCGCCACAGCGGTTGCAGCCCCACCCACTGGTGTGGAGCGAGAGCCATAGGTGCCCAAACCGTAAGGCGCAGTATCGGTATCACCTTCCTCTATAGAAATGTCATCCGAAGCAATACCCAACTCTGAAGCAATGATTTGTGCATAAGTTGTCTGGTGCCCTTGACCTTGTGTTATGGTGCCCATTCGCGCCATGACACTGCCGGTTGGATGCACGCGGATCTCTGCACTATCAAACATGCCGACCCCGAGAATGTCACAATTGCGTGACGGCCCTGCCCCAACAATCTCGGTGAAGGTAACCAAGCCAATGCCCATCAACTCGCCTCGTGCGCGTTTTTCTTCCTGCTCTTTTCGAAGTGCACGGTAATCAACAGCATAGAGAACTTTGTCCAGTGCGGTATGATAGTCACCGCTGTCTAGCTGCCAACCAAGGCAGGTATCATAAGGAAATTGTTCAGGCCTCACGAAGTTGCGGCGGCGTATTTCTGCCTTGTCGATATTGAGCTTTTGTGCCAACACATCCATGGTACGTTCGATGACATAAACTGCTTCTGTCACGCGAAACGAACAGCGATAAGCCACACCGCCAGGTGCTTTATTGGTATACACGCCGTCCACATTAACATGTGCGACAGGCACATCGTATGAGCCAGTGCAAATGTGCATCAGACCAGCTGGGAATTTAGAGGGATCGGCACAAGCATCAAATGCACCGTGGTCGGCCAACACGTTTACCCGCAGCGCTTTAATGCGACCATCCTTATCAGCAGCGATCTCACCCGTCATATGATAGTCGCGCGCAAACGCTGTTGTGCTTAGATTCTCCATGCGATCTTCGACCCATTTCACAGGGACGCCAAGCACAATGGAGGCAACGATGGCACAGACATAGCCTGGATATATACCAACCTTGTTACCAAACCCACCGCCGATATCCGGTGATACAATGCGAACTTTGCTTTCGGGTATGCCTGACAGCATGGACACAACGGTGCGCACCACATGGGGGGCTTGAGACGTGAGATAAACAGTAAGGTGTCCATTGACCTTATCAAAGGATGCAACTGAGCCGCAGGTTTCTAATGGGCATGGGTGCACTCTGTGATAGTACATGTCCTGAGAAACAACCACGTCTGCATGCTGAAATACGCGAGCGGTCGCTTCTTTTTCACCCGCTTGCCAGTTAAATATATGATTATCGTGCTTGCGCACACTGTGAGCACCTTCCATTTTGCCCACCAGATCTTCTCGCAGGATAGGTGCATCCGGTGCCAATGCTTTATGCGGGTCGATCAATGGCGGCAGCTCTTCATACTCCACTTGTACTAAATCGACCGCGTCTGCTGCAATGTATCTGTCTTCAGCAATGACAACTGCAACTTCCTGATATTGAAAATGCACCTTTTCATCGGCCAGCACAGCCTGCACATCACCGGCGAGTGTTGGCATCCAATGCAAACTGAGTGGCTTTAGATCTTCGGCAGTTAACACAGCAATAACGCCGGGTAACGCGAGCGCCTCGTCTTTGTTAATGCTCTTGATCCGCGCGTGTGCGTATGGGCTTCTCACCATGTCGGCATGCAGCATACCCGGTAATTTTATATCATCAGTGTAGCGCCCCGTACCTTGCACAAAGCGTGCGTCTTCCTTGCGTTTTCTAGAACAACCCATACCTTGCAGGGCGGCTTCTCTATCTTTTTTATCTATTGCTTCACCCATCTTACTATTCCTCAGACATGTTCAACGCTTTTTTCAGCGGCTTGTAGGTTCTTAGCTGCCGTTTGTACCGCTTTAATAATGTTTTGATAGCCAGTGCAGCGACATAAATTGCCCGACATGCCCCAGCGGATTTCTTCTTCGCTTGGATTGGGGTTCTCCTGCAAGAATCGGTAGGCGCGCATCATCATGCCCGTTGTGCAAAAACCACATTGCAATCCGTGCTCTTCTATAAAGGCTTTTTGTACTTCATGTAGCCCATCTGCCTCAGCCAGTCCTTCAACAGTTTTGAGTTCCGCATTGTCAGCTTGCACGGCAAGTACAGTACAAGATTTCACCGACTGGCCATTCATATCAACCGTGCATACACCACAATGAGAACTTTCACAGCCGATATGTGTGCCGGTTAAACTTAAATTCTCCCGCAGTGTATGCACCAATAGTTCACGCGGCTCTACCAGCGTTTCTATTTGCTTTCCGTTTAATTTAAATGTGATATGTTGTTTTGCCATTGGTTAGTTCCTTGCGTCTTCTACTGCTTGCCGTATAGCGCGTTTTGCCATCTCTGCGGCCATATGGGATTTGTATTCAGGGCTACCTCTTAGGTCTTCTGCGGGGTCGCAAGCGTCAATGATCAATTCGCCTGCTGCTTTAAGTAACTCTTCGCTGATAGCTTTGCCTCTAATGAGACTTTCAGCTGCTTCGGCACGAAAAGCACAAGGTGCAACATTGGTAAGACCTATTCGAATGTCAGCGACGGTGTCTCCATCCATTTTTACATAGACTGGTGATCCTGCGACGGCATAGTCGCCTGTTTTGCGTTTTAATTTGGCGTAGCCGTAACCGACATGGGGTTGTTTTACCGGCACGCGAATTTGCGTTAATAATTCGCCGTCTTCTAATTCTGTCCAATACGTACCTAAAAAGAACCCGTTGGCGGGCACAGTGCGTTTTCCGTCAGGCCCTTCCAAGACAAACTCGGCATCTAATGCGAGCATAATTGCAGGGTGATCATTACCGGGATCACCATGAGCAACATCACCACCAATTGTGCCTCTATTGCGCACCTGTGGATCGGCAACCAGTTTTATCGCTTCTGTGAGCAAGGCACATTTTTCTTTTACCAGCGCTGAATTAAGTACTTCGTTTTCCGTATTCATTGCCCCGATGACCAAGGTGTCTCCTTCGACATGTATGCCCCGTAATTCATCGATACCATTGATATCGATTAAACACGGCGGCTCTGCAAAACGCAGTTTCATCATAGGCAAAAGGCTGTGGCCGCCCGCAATGATTTTAGCTTCGTCGTTCTCGGCCAACTTGGCGATAGCGTCCTGTATACTGGTGGCTTTGTGGTATTCAAACTCCGATGGGATCATAATTACACTCACACTTAACGTTATGATTTTGTCGATTCGGTATTTCAAACATCCATTTGAAATAGCGTGTCGTGCTGTCCAATCATGTAACGAATTTGTGCCATATAAATCGGTCGATATGATTGGCTAAAGTCTAAGTATAGGAATTATTTGAAAAATTAGATCATGAAATGTTAATTATTTTTACATATATTTAACATTACTTAGAAATCAAAGAGATGCGAAATGGTTTTTTTCAGCGTTATTAACCGTTGTCCGAGAAAGTTTACCTTGGTCATTGCGTGCTTGATTAAAATGCACAATGATTAACTAACGTTGGTTTTCGCCAAGTACTTTTTCGACAAAAGATATTGCATTTCTTATGCATGAAGCCAAATAAAAATGTAAACCAAGAAAGAATGTAAAAGTGACGAAATTAAACCTAGATACGGAGTAATGGATGCAAGATTTTTGTTATAAGCCTGGTATGGTATCGGTAGAAGAAGCACTGACGTCAATGATGCTGGAGATATCGCAATCCAAGCATCCACTGGACAGTGAAACGGTATCTTTATCCGGCGCTGTCGACCGAATTCTTGCTGACAACATTGTGTCCAATGTTGATGTGCCACCTTGTGAAAACTCTGCGATGGACGGTTATGCGCTCAAAGCGATCGATTTGGACGATACAGACACTTTGTTGCAACAAGGAACGGTTCTAGCTGGCCAGGTATTTAAAGAGCAGCTAAAAGAAAAACACTGTATTCGGATCATGACAGGTGCGCCAATACCCGAAGGTGCTGATACCGTCATTATGCAAGAGCAGGCTTCAGTGTCAGAGGATCAAATCTCCTTTTCGGTAACGCCATCGACGGGCATTAATGTGCGCAAAAAAGGTGAAAGCATCGCCAAAGGCAGTGACGTGTTACTGCGCGGGTGCCGTCTTACGGCTGCGGATATTGCACTGTTGGCTTCTATTGGTGTTTCGCAGGTCAATGTCACTCGACGATTAAAAATTGGTTTGATTGCAACAGGGGATGAACTGATTGAACCTGGCAATGATTTAGAGCCGGGTCAAATCTATGAAAGTAACCGCACCATGGTCAATGCGTTACTTCAGCAATTTGGTGCCGACTGCGTTGATTTTGGCATTGTGTCTGATGATTTGGCTTCAACAAGGCGCGCATTTACGGAGGCCAACGAGGTGTGTGACGTCATTATCACAAGTGGCGGAGTGTCAGTGGGCGAAGCCGATTTTGTGAAGGACGTCTTAAGCGAGTTAGGTGAACTGAGTCTTTGGAAAATAGCCATCAAACCCGGCAAGCCGTTCGCATTTGGAAAACTCTCAAATGCTTGGGTCTTTGGGTTACCTGGTAACCCAGTCTCTTCTTATGTCACCTGCCAGCAATTGGTTTTACCATTATTAATGCGCTTGCAAGACGAAGACGCCAACGAATATGCATTGACGAATGCATTTGCTGACACCGATATCCGAAAACAACCTGGCCGGAAAGATTTTCAACGTGGCGTGTATCATCAATCAGAAGATGGCAGCTACTGGGTTAAACCCAATGGTCCTCAAGGCTCCGGGATCATGACCTCATTTCAAAACGCCAATTGCTATATTGTGCTCGACAGTGAACAAGGAAAAGTTCAAAAGGGCGACGCGCTTCGCATCCTACCCTTCTCACAATTGCGCGCGAGATAAATAAGCGTCAATTCAGAAATAGAAGAACGAATAACGTCATTCACAGCAACACTGTTCTACGTTTTGATATGGATACAGATGAACAATTAACCGGTTTTTACGGTCCTAATATTCTAGGTAGTTTGGATTTATCGATAATTCCAAATATACTTAGCGCATCAGATTTGCCTTCTCTTGTAGTTATCTTAACTCGTTTGATTAAGCAAAACTGTTATTGAGTATGCTCCGAGCCTGTCTTCCTAAGCGCGTTACATAGCTCGTATGGGATTCAGGCCGCAGACACGCAGAGCTTGCGTTGCTGCCAGGGTTGGAAGAGAAATTAACCAGCCTCCCGTAAACATGAAACATCAAATCGTTGGTTTATGTTTTAATTTGGAAAGGTGTAATGATAAATGTTAGAAGATAAATTTGGGCGCCGCTTTCATTATTTGCGGATGTCCATTACAGATGTATGCAATTTTCGCTGTAATTATTGCCTGCCCGACGGGTACAAGGCGGACGGCGAACGTTCATTTCTCACGGTTAAAGAGTTAGCCATTGCTGCAAAGGCGTTTGCCTCTTTGGGCACATCAAAAATAAGAATCACTGGCGGCGAGCCGTCACTTCGAAAAGATCTCACTGAAATCATCGAACTTTGCGCGAATACTGACGGGATTGAGCAGGTTGCAATGACGACCAATGGTTTTCGCCTTGAGCGGGA
>JBCDMA010000122.1:0-10844 GCA_038744645.1 Pseudomonadota bacterium
GCGGTTACAGGCAAGTCGCTAACATACCGGAATATTATGATGAAGGTGATGACAAAATAGTGTTTTGGAAGTCATTACAATCTTAGCGACGTTTTTGTTGAGCGTGTTACCTATCTATTCGGTACGCACAGTCTGTAAAATGGCGCGTGCGGAAGGATTCGAACCTCCGACCGCCTGGTTCGTAGCCAGGTACTCTATCCAGCTGAGCTACGCACGCGCAAAAACAATCAAATGGCGGAGAGAGAGGGATTCGAACCCTCGATAGGGCTACAAACCCTATACTCCCTTAGCAGGGGAGCGCCTTCAGCCACTCGGCCACCTCTCCAAAACAGGTCGTGAAGTTTACTCAAACGGCCTGGTAAGTCAACGTTTTTTTAAAGCTTTGCGATGCCAAAAAATCAATTGCTGGTATCGAGTTGAATATTTATAAAATACGGGTGGGGTAGCACGCCAAACTTACATTATTGATTGATTTGAAATGCAGAAATCGCGTGTTGAATTTACGAGTAAATAATACATCAGCTGGCGACGTTACCGTTACCTTTTTCAGCTTGGATGCGCATATATATTTCTTCTCTATGCACTGACACATCCTTTGGAGCATTTACACCGATTCTCACTTGGTTTCCTTTAACACCAAGCACGGTGACAGTAACGTTATCGCCTACCATCAATGTCTCGCCCACTCGACGGGTTAGTATTAGCATTGCACAAACTCCTTATCTAGCGACTGTCTTCGCCATAGATATTAACTAGCTATAAAATAAAGCTTTTCAAAACTATAAACCACGAATTCACATTTCGCCAAGTTAAAAATTGAATTTTGAACAATTTGTTTATCGTATTGAAAACGCGATTGTTATGACTTTTCAACAAGCCATGAATTGACGCTCGAAAGCGCTGAGTCTAATTTTTCCGGCAGCGTTCCTCCGGCTTGAGCCATATCTGGTCTACCACCGCCTTTACCGCCAACTTGTGACGCTAAATAGTTGACCAGTTCACCGGCTTTAAACTTCCCAGTAAGATCTTTAGTCACGCCTACGATTAGGTTGACTTTTTCATCATTCTTAACCGCTAGGACAATGACGCCGCTGCCCATTTGGTTCTTTAGGTCATCGACCATGTTTCTCAAAGATTTTGCTTCAACATTGCTCAATTCGGACACCAACACATTAATACCCGCTACCAATTCGGCTTTATCAATGATGTTTTTCGATTGTTGTCCAGCGAGCTTTTGTTTGGCTGCACTGAGTTCTTTTTCGACCTGTTTCGCCTGCTGAATATATTGCTGCAGCTTGCCGAATAAAGATGCCTTGTCTGACTTCAATAGCTGAGCGACCGAATGCAGCATATCAGAATCGCTATTCACAAAATCAAGAGCCGTTTGTCCGGTGATCGCTTCGATTCTTCTGACGCCTGCAGATATGCCGCCTTCTGATACTATCTTAAAGAGGCCAATATCGCCTGTCGCGTCCACGTGAGTACCGCCACAGAGTTCAGTTGAAAAATCGCCCATGCTGACAACACGCACATCGTCATCGTATTTCTCACCAAACAATGCCATTGCGCCTGATGCTTTAGCATCGTCGAGTTTCATCAATTTAGTCACCAGCGCGTGGTTTTCTCTTATTTGCGCGTTGACTTCATTCTCTATGGAGACAAGTTGTTCTTGAGTGATGGATTCAAAGTGAGAGAAATCAAACCGCAGTTTATCCTCATCAACCAATGAGCCTTTTTGCGTTACATGATCACCTAAGGCATTACGAAGTGCTGCATGCAGCAGATGCGTGGCACTGTGGTTAAGTTTGATTGCTTGCCTTCTGTTGCGATCGACAATAAGGCTAACAGTATCGCCGACACTAAGTTGGCCGTCGACTTGCGCAATATGCGCATATGCGTTTGCGACTTTTTGTGTATCAGTGACAACGGCTTTCACTCCGCTTGCCACTATTTCTCCGGTATCACCGACCTGGCCACCAGACTCGGCATAAAACGGCGTTTGCGACAGAACTATAGTAGCTGCTTGGTCTGTTACCGATTCCACAAGTGCATTGTCAACAAAGAGTTGCGTTACCGTTGATACGGATTCGGTCGTGCCATAACCAGCAAACTCCGTTTCCTCATCTGTTCGCAATGTATCGTTATAATCGGTGCCAAACTTTCCAGCAGCTTGGGCCATCTGCCGCTGCTTTTGCATCGCCGCATCAAAGCCTTCTTGATCTACTTCAAATCCTTGTTCACGAGCCACGTCATTGGTTAAATCCACAGGAAAACCATAGGTATCATAAAGCTTGAATGCAACATCACCTGGGATGACTTTCTCAGGCAGTTGCTCGAGTGTATCGTTGAGTATACCCATACCGCGTGCTAGCGTACTGGAGAACTGTTCTTCCTCGAGCTTTAATACCCTTTCTATCAACGCTTGTTCTTCAATGAGTTCAGGGTACGCTTCACCCATTTCATCACAAAGTGTTGTGACAAGACGATAGAAGAATACGTCGTTGCAACCCAGTTTATACCCGTGCCTGACTGCGCGCCTGATGATCCGCCTAAGCACATATCCTCGACCTTCATTGGAGGGCATCACACCATCGGCAATTAAAAAGCTGCAAGAGCGTATGTGATCCGCAATAACGCGAAGGGATTTTTCGGTTAGATCCGCTGCGCCTGTGATTTCCGCTGCTTTTGAGATAAGCGATTGAAACAAATCGATTTCGTAGTTGGAATGTACGTCTTGCAGAATGGCTGAAATGCGTTCCAACCCCATACCGGTATCAATGGAGGGTTTGGGCAGGGGTATCATTTCACCATCGCTTTGTTTATTGAACTGCATAAATACCAGGTTCCAGATTTCGATAAATCTATCACCGTCCTCTTCAGGACTACCTGGCGGGCCTCCCCAAATATGCTCACCGTGATCATAGAAAATCTCTGAACAAGGACCGCAAGGTCCTGTATCACCCATTGACCAAAAGTTATCCGATGTGGAAATGCGGATTATTTTATCTTCACTTAAGCCGATGTCGTCTCGCCAAATAGCATAAGCGTCGTCATCTTCGTGATAAACAGTTACCAGCAATTTTTCAGCCGGTAGCGCTAGCGTATCGGTTAAAAATGTCCAAGCGAACGTTATCGCCTCTTTTTTGAAGTAATCACCAAAACTGAAATTCCCCAGCATTTCAAAAAAGGTGTGGTGACGGGCTGTGTAACCAACGTTTTCCAAATCGTTGTGCTTACCGCCCGCTCTAACACAGCGTTGAGATGAGACGGCTCTTGAATAAGCGCGCTGCTCAGTACCCAAGAAAACATCCTTAAATTGATTCATCCCTGCATTGGTAAATAGCAACGTGGGGTCATCATGTGGCACTAGTGAAGAACTCGCTTCAATTTCATGCCCATGTTGAGCAAAAAATGTGAGAAAAGCGCTTCTTATATCTGCAGTTGACCGCGTCATTTACTGTCCTTTTTAACAAATCTATTTATTCACAACGCCACTTAGTTATTCGTTTTTAATGTGCGTCTTTTTATGTCTCGTGAAAAGCTAGCGCGCAAAGATACCATGATGCTCAATGATTTCAAATTTCAACGCGCATATTACCTGCTTAAGATGCTTGTAGCACCTTTTCACCCTACCTTGGGTTACTCAAACGCCTCTTCGATTTGCGTCATGGTGAAGCCTCGTTGGTGTAAGAAACGTTTTTGTTTTTGAATCGCTTGCCAATCTTGCGTTTGCTTTGCCCCAAATCGTTTTTCCTTGACCTGCTTGGCCAAAGCACACCAATCTATCGATAAAGTCGAGACAATTTCATCGATATCGGCCTCTGCAATACCATGTTCAGCCGCTTTCTGTTTGATATACATGGGCCCCTTACCTTTGTTAGTAAGACTGCGCACCAGTGAATTTGCAAAAGCATCATCATTTTGCAGATTTTTCTCGATAAATCGTTGTAGCACTTCCTCTGCAACGTGCTTTTCAATACCACCTGCCATTAACTTGTATACAATCTCTTTTTGCGAATGCTCTCTTTTTGCCAGCAAACGTGTGATCTTGTGTCTCGCCAAACGATATTGATCATCTAACTGATTTTGCATGTTGATTGATCTTTCACCCCTCTTTAGCGCTAATCAATAGCATATACTACTTTTCGAAACCTGTGATATGCCTGGTCGTTTTTCCGGTCGATTCTGTTCTTCATTGTTCGATGTTTCACTAGATGCCTCTTCAAATCTGCAAAGCGATGTCCTCAATACACCATTTAATACGATCGAATTCCTAAAACTGTTGGAAGACAGCCAAAGCGTTGGTAAGGAAACAGGATGGCTGCCGCATTACTTCGTCATCTTTGCTAACGAACATGGTGATAACGAAACTGACAATGAAGCGTCGAACGCCACAAAAAAGCCTTGCGCTTTATTACCTATTTATCAAAAAGAACATAGCTATGGTGAGTACGTTTTTGATCATTCCTGGGCAAACGCGTTTTATCAGCATGGATTGGACTATTACCCTAAACTACTGTGCGCGTTGCCGTTTACCCCTGTCAGTGCAGGTAAGCTTCTCATAGACACCCAGCATGCGGTTGCTGCAGAGGACATATGGTTGTTTGCATTGGATGCGATTTGGCGCGAATTGTCGAATTACTCTTCTATGCATTTCCTTTTTATGTCGGATACACAGGCGGAGTTTCTTGAGAATAAGGGCTATCACATTCGACGCAGCATTCAGTTTGTTTTTTACAATAATGCCTTTGTAAGTTTTGATGATTTTCTATCCACACTCAAATCGCGCAAACGAAAATCAATCACAAAGGAACGAAAACAAATTGCAGACGCCGGTGTAATCGTTGAACGCTTGGTCGGAAGCGATATTACCGAAGAGGTGATGCAAGAATTTTATTATTGTTACCAACGCACTTACATGAAACGGTCGGGGCATTCAGGCTACTTGACGAGACAATTTTTTGACATGCTCAAGGATGCAATGAATGGCAGCGTGATGATTGTTAAGGCGTCAAACGCTGGGCGTCTCATTGCAAGTGCATTGTTCTTTTACGATGATAGTGGCTTATACGGCAGGTATTGGGGCGCACTGGAGGAGGTATCAGGATTGCACTTCGAGTGTTGTTATTATCAAGGGATTGAGTTCGCTATTGAAAACAACCTTCCCATCTTTAATCCCGGTACCCAAGGCGAACACAAAATACTGCGCGGCTTTACACCAACCTACTGCTATTCTGCGCATAAACTTCATCGCCAAGACTTTGATGCTGCGGTCGCTGACTTTACTAAAAAGGAAGCGCCACACATCGATAATTACATGCGTGAAACCACTGCCCTGCTCCCTTTTAAACAAGCATAGTTCAAGCGAATCGTATCAAATCCTAGAGACGTCCTAGGATACGTCAATGGCATATATCATGCTTACCTCAAGGCTATCTGACGTATTCCCATCGCAATTTGAGGTAACAATATATGTATGTTTTAGGATTTCATTTTGGTCACGATGCCAGCATGTGTTTGATTCGCGATGGCAGTATTCAGGAATACTATCTTCGAGAGCGGCACTCGCGCAATAAACACTGCATTAGTTTATTTTACGAAGACATAAAGGCGTTTTTGCATGCCGCCGGTGTTGAGTTCAAAGACATTGACTATTGTGCGGTTACCTCGACGCAAAACATGGAATTCATCTTTGATAACAATGCAATTAATATAGAACACAAGTTTGACCAACCTATTGATTTGCCATGTACACTAACCAATAACATCAAACTAAAGCCCCCTCTGATCAGCACCTTGATGGATCAACTGTATAATGACTCTCAAGAATTTGCTGCCGTTGCCTATCGAAAGCTCTTCCCCGAAGCGGCTGAAAAAGACAAGGCATTTTGGCATTCAACGCCCTTTATCGATAATTACGTGTCTGCGCCCGTCTGGCAGAACGCGAATACCTTGAACCAGCTTAATTTAAGATTAAGTGAGTTAAAGAATGAACAACTCCGATATGGTTTTCATTCCCCAATCGAAATGACATTGGATGGCGTTACCAAATCCGGTTTTTGTGTTAACCACCACATGTGCCATGCAGCAGCGAGTTTTTATACATCTGACTTTAAAAAAGCTGCAATATTAACGCATGATGGCTTTGGTAATGGCGTTGGTTATCAATCAGGCATGTTCTATATTGGTGTGGACAACGCCATTTATCCTATCTGGCCTCATCACCTTGATATTGGAGCGATTTATGCCAGAGTGGCAGTGAGACTGGGTTTGGGAGACGTCGGCGCACCCGGCAAAATGATGGGATTATCCGCTTACGGCAAACCCATCTTTTACGATTCAAGATGCATGGGCAACTATTACGATAGAAGCGTCGATAAATGCTTTACAGATTTTTGGATAGAGCAATGCCTAGAGAAAGCAACATTCATGGGCATAGACACCGCGCCGTTCGGCGACAAGGATAAAGTACTCGAACAGATAAACGTCGATATTGCAGCGAGCACACAAAAACTCTTTGAAGAATCCCGATTGCAAGCGGTGAACGTATTGCACAATATCATGCAGTTTAGTGGTGAGTGCGTCTCCAACCTTTGCTTGTCCGGTGGCACCGCTTTGAATTGCCCGTCAAATTCGCAAATCCTCAATGAGTCACCTTTTGAGAGTGTTTATATAGAGCCTTTGTGCGATGACGGCGGCCTGTCGATTGGTGCGGCTTTTTTTGTGCATTACAATCTGCTCAACAATGAACGTCACGCAACGAACAACCACAACACGTTAAGCCCTTACATGGGAACGCAAGTCGAAGCGGAAAGTGATTTGGAAAAAATTGCTGAAAAGTATGAACTAGAATTACACGACTCTGAGGATTTCGTCGCTGACATTGCACACGCATTGCAAAACAACAAAGTCGTCGCTTATTTTGAAGGGAAGAGTGAAGCTGGCCCTCGGGCATTAGGGCATCGCTCAATCTTGGCCAACCCTTGTTACAAAGATAATTGGCAAAGGGTGAACAAAATCAAACAGCGCGAACAATGGCGACCGTTTGCCCCTGTTACCTTGCAAGAAAAGTTCGGTGATTATTTCGCCGATACTGATGCGCGTTGTCCTTATATGCTTTTTAACGCAAGAGTAATATCTCAGGACATACCTGCCGTAACACATGTGGACGGCACAGCCAGAGTACAGACTGTCACTTCTGAAATGAACGGCAATTACTATCGCATAGTCAACGCGTTTGGCGAGCTATCGTCGGTGTATGTGTTGATGAATACGTCGCTTAATGGTCCTGGTGAACCCATTGTTGAAACGATGGAACAAGCGGTTCGATTGTTCGCTAACACTGAACTTGATTTGCTTTGTATCAACGGTCAGCTAGTGAAAAAACCAAATCGTCATATCGAAAACATTATGTCAGATATTGCGCAGAACTTGGAGAAAGCGTAGTTACCTGCATATCCTTATAACCGTCAAAAAGGCCGCAATGATTTGTTTGAAATTAGCGGCCTTTTTTTAACTTGTTTTTTGCCAATGCAGAAGCAAGTTGTTTGCGGGCATCTCATGCACGTCTAGCAACTGCAGTGATGGCGACCAGTTCGCCAATTCTTGGATATCTCTATAACCGCCATACCCACGTGCCACGAGCGAAAGATGGAACTCTTGATTGCTTTGACTTGAAAAGACGCCCTTATCGGTAAATGGCCCGTATTGGCAGAAATGTCCTCCAGCAGGTAATGCATCTTCAATTAACTGCATCATTGCCCGCACTTCATTTTCCTGCATAATGTGCGCAGTATTTGCAGTAAACACCGCATCAATCGGTTCTGCTGGCCATGTCGCCTCTGGGAATGACATGACTAACGGTGGGCGAAGATTGGGCGACGGCATATGTTTTATCCACGCCTTTATGCTTTGGTGATTCTCCACCCTATCAGATGGAACCCAAGTAAGATGTGACAATGCATTTGCAAAAAACACGGCGTGCTGCCCCGTTCCACTGCCGATTTCAAGCACGCAATTACTTGTTGCAAAGACAGTGGTCAATTTCTCCAAGATGACTGATTTGTTGTTTTCACACGCTTGACTGTAAGGTAAATCGTCCATTGTCATTCTTGAGACCCACTATCCTTTGTTATATTTGGTGAATACTAATCTTGTAGATTTGGCGCTAACCATTTTTCTGCTTGTTGTTCATCCCAATTCTTACGCAACGCATAGCTTTGTAACTGGTCTTTCTGGATCTTTGCCACGGCGAAGTATCTTGATTCAGGGTGAGAAAAATAAAACCCGCTCACTGACGCTGCAGGCCACATGGCATAGGACTCTGTTAATTGCATGCCTATCGTTTTTTCAACGTCAAGCAGCTCCCAAATGGTCTGTTTCTCAGTGTGCTCTGGGCAAGCAGGATAACCGGGTGCAGGCCGTATTCCCTGATATTTTTCTGCGATGAGCGCCTCATTGTCGTAATCTTCATCCGGCGCAAAACCCCATATTTGCGTTCTCACTTCCTTGTGCAAGTATTCCGCAAAAGCTTCTGCTAACCGATCGGCAATCGCTTTCACCATTATCGCATTGTAGTCATCACCCGCCTGCTCGTGGGATTTTGCAAGGTCGTCTTCGCCTATGCCTGCGGTTACGGCAAACATACCGACATAGTCTTGCGTATCGCTATCCACTGGCGCAATAAAATCAGAGAGGCAATAGTTGAATCCCTTAGGTTTGAGTGTTTGCTGTCTTAAATTGTGACAACGAGTGAGCGTCGTTTTATCGCCTTTAGGATCAAAGATAATGATGTCATCAATCTCGCTATTGGCAGGGAAGATACCAACGCGTCCTTTGGCTTTAAGTGTGTTGTTACGTATCACTTCATCAAGCATCTTGTTTGCATCTTCGAACAATTGCTTCGCTTGCTCACCCACGACGTCATCATCAAGTATACGAGGATATTTCCCCGCCAATGACCACGTTAAAAAGAAGGGCGTCCAGTCGATGAATTCTCTCAGCGTCTCCAAGCTTACTTCGACGGTTTTTACGCCGACAAAATTGGGGATCGGCGGTGTATATTCTGCCCAATCGCAGGTGAACCGATTCTCTCTTGCTTGTTCAAGCGTAATCGCTTGGGTTCGCGGTCGCTTGTTTGCATGCTGCTCACGCGCTCGCGAATAATCTTTGTAGACTTGAGTAATGAACTCCGCTTTCTTTTCTTGTGAAAGCAGCTTTTGACATACGCCCACTGCGCGACTGGCATTAGATACATAGACCACGGGATGCTCACACGCTGGGGAGATTTTAACCGCCGTATGCGCCTTAGATGTAGTAGCGCCACCAATTAACAGCGGCAAATCAATGCCTAATCGCTGCATTTCACTTGCAACATGTACCATCTCGTCCAGTGATGGCGTAATCAAGCCGGACAAGCCAACCATATCCGCCTGCTCATCAATCGCGGTTTGGATGATTTTCGCCGCGGGCACCATGACGCCTAGGTCGATCACTTCAAAGTTATTGCACTGCAGGACAACACCAACGATATTCTTACCAATATCATGAACGTCTCCTTTTACCGTCGCCATAATGATTTTGCCGTTTGATTTAGCACCATCGGTTTTTTCAGCTTCGATAAAAGGCTGTAAATGCGCGACCGCTTTTTTCATGACACGCGCGGACTTAACCACTTGCGGCAAAAACATCTTACCTTCACCAAACAGGTCGCCTACTACATTCATGCCATCCATCAGCGGACCTTCAATCACATGCAAAGGTCTTTCTGCAGCGGTTCGTGCCTCTTCGGTATCATCAACAATGTATTCTGTGATGCCTTTGACAAGCGCATATTCAAGACGCTTAGTTACGGGCTGGTCACGCCAGCTTAAGTCCTCTTCTTTTGCAACACTGCCTGACCCTTGATATTTAGGCGCAATATCAAGCAATCTGTCAGTAGCGTCATCGCGTCGATTTAAGATGACGTCTTCTACTGCATCTCGCAGTTCAGAGGGGATATCATCATATACAGCAAGCTGGCCCGCGTTGACGATACCCATGTCCATGCCTTCGCGGATCGCATAATACAAAAACACCGAATGCATGGCTTCGCGCACTGGATTGTTTCCGCGAAATGAAAAGGAGATATTAGAAAGACCGCCGGATACATGCGCATAAGGTAAGTGTTTTCGAATCAATCCAGTGGCTTCGATGAAATCAACCGCATAATTATTGTGTTCTTCAATACCGGTCGCCACCGCGAAAATATTGGGGTCGAAGATGATGTCTTCGGGTGGAAAGCCCACCTCATTGGTCAAGATGTTGTAACTGCGCTGACAAATCTCGAATTTTCTCGCTTTTGTGTCAGCTTGCCCAGTTTCATCAAATGCCATAACGACCGTCGCCGCCCCATAGCGCTTTATCAATTTAGCTTGTTGGACAAACTGAGCTTCGCCTTCTTTTAGACTTATCGAATTGACAATGGCTTTACCCTGAACGCAGCGCAAACCAGCTTCTATCACGGACCATTTTGAGGAATCAATCATAATCGGTACGCGAGAGATATCCGGCTCCGAGGCGATCAGGTTTAAGAACCGCACCATTGCGGCCTCTGAGTCCAACATGGCTTCATCCATGTTGATGTCTATCACCTGTGCACCGTTTTCGACCTGTTGCCTAGCAACATCCAATGCTGCTTCATAGTCTTCCGACAGTATCAATCGTTTGAATGCAGCGGAGCCGGTAACATTGGTTCTTTCACCGACATTAACAAAAGTAGATATTTGATTTGACATGCTAATTCTCTATACAACCAGGCTCAGTGCACAAATGGCTCCAAGCCTGATAGACGCATTTTCCGTTCA
>JBCDMA010000123.1:0-10777 GCA_038744645.1 Pseudomonadota bacterium
GTGACTTTTAGCAAATCCCAGATTTTCGCTGATAAGATATATCGACCGACGACAGCAAGGTTAGATGGGGCATCCTCTAAATCAGGCTTTTCGACCATCTTATGGATCTTACAGGATTCACCGGGTTCAATCGTTTTGCCTTCCAAATCAACAATACCGAATTTACTTACGTCGTCATCAGGCACCTGCTCTACCATGACCTGGCTAACCCTAGACGTATTAAAGGTAGCGACCATATCGGCCAAATTGTCTTTGCTAGGATTTGACTCTACATCATCAATAATGACATCCGGCAGTACTACCGCGAAAGGATTAGGCCCGACCATCGGCAACGCACAAAGAATTGCATGCCCAAGGCCGCTCGCAACACCTTGTCTTACATGCATTATCGTGACGTCTTTTGGTACGATCGCTTGAACTTCTTCAAGCAACTGGCGTTTTACCCGTTTTTCCAACGTCGCTTCTAATTCAAATGAAGTATCAAAGTGGTTTTCAATACTGTTTTTACTTGCATGAGTCACTAACACAATTTCTTTCAAACCTGCTGCAACGCATTCTTGAACTACATATTGAATTAAAGGCTTATCAACCACTGGCAGCATTTCTTTAGGGATAGCTTTGGTTGCGGGTAACATCCTAGTACCCAATCCGGCAACCGGAATTACCGCTTTTTTCACTTGACTCATTTATTGTTCCTTAAAATTCTAGATTGACGTAAATAAGAAATAGTATTTTGAAAATATCCGTTTATTCGTGACGGTTTCGAAACTCACTTCACGCAGATTTTACTGATAAGCCCCTGCCGATACCATAATATTCTAGTCCATACTCAGACATCAATGCGGGTTCAAAGAGATTGCGGCCGTCAAATATGACATCGTCATTAATAGTGGATTTGATACTGTCGAAATTAGGTGCCCTAAATGCCTGCCATTCAGTGCATATGGCAAGACAATCAGCGCCTTTCAACGTGGCCTCTTTAGTACCCATAAGCGTTAGGTCATCACGTGTACCGTAAATACGCTGGGTTTCCTCCATTGCTTCTGGATCAAACGCCTGAACCTTTGCACCTTCTGCCCACAGTTTTTCCATAAATACACGACTAGAAGCTTCGCGCATATCATCAGTATTCGGTTTGAATGATAGCCCCCATAACGCAACTGTTTTACCTTTTATATCGCCGTTGTAATGCTGCATCATGTAGTCGAATAATTTTTCTTTCTGTCGGTAGTTAACCGCCTCAACGGCTTCCAAAACCTTTGCAGTGTAGCCAACTCCGTTAGCGCTTCTGACGAGCGCCTGAACATCTTTCGGAAAACAAGAACCACCGTAACCACAACCAGGGTAGATAAACTGGTACCCAATTCTTGGATCGCTGCCAATGCCCTTTCTTACGTTTTCAACATCAGCGCCAAACAGCTCTGCCAGGTTCGCGATGTCGTTCATGAAACTGATCTTAGTTGCCAACATGCAATTCGCTGCGTACTTTGTCAATTCAGCGCTTCTAACATCCATTACTATGATCTTGTCATGATTGCGGTTAAACGGTGCATATAGCTCACGCAATTTCTTTTCGGATTTCTCAGATGATGTTCCTAAGATAATCCTGTCTGGTCGCATACAGTCATTGACGGCAGCGCCTTCTTTTAAGAATTCAGGGTTGGATACAACATCAAAACTGACGTCTTTGCTTTCCGCTTCTAACACTTGCGAAAGCTTGGCTCGCACTTTATCAGCCGTGCCCACAGGAACTGTTGATTTGTTAATCACGATCTTGTGATCTTGCATATGCTTGGCAATGGTTTCCGCCACTGCTAACACGTATTTTAGATCCGCTGAACCATCTTCATCCGGTGGCGTACCAACTGCAATAAATATCAGATCACCATGCTGAATTGCTTCTTCAGCATTAGTTGTATAGGTAATTCGGCCAGCTTCATAGTTTGAAGTTACTAATGGCGTAAGACCAGGTTCGTAAATAGGTATGATGCCGTTTTTTAAATTATCCACTTTTTGTTGGTCGACATCGACGCAATAAACATCGTGACCCACTTCAGCCAAAACTGCTGCTTGAACAAGGCCGACATAGCCAATTCCGAATACTGTTACGTTCATTTACTTTTGGTCTCTTTTCGTTTGTGATTTAACTGATCTGCGTTTGGAGTCTATATGCTGCTCAATTGAAGTACCATACTTAAACTGAACTTTTTTCTTTTTGAAGTTAAAAATATAAACGTCCGAATTTTTATGATAATGCACCTACATATAGAATTACAAACCCATTATGTGCCGTTAAATGAGAACAGCTCATTTGAGTTAAGCTTTACTCAAGGCATATCAATTTCCGTATATTCTTTTTCGGCTATTTCTGAATGGTCTTTAAAAAAACGTCTACTTAATGCACTTTATTACTAATTATTTGTAACCCAAGCTGACGATAGCAACTTCGAGTAATCTCAAGCATATAGTATTTGAAAATGCTCCTCCTTGATGCCAGCAAAAATTCAGATAATATAATCTTGCCTAATTTAGAACTGCATCAATAAAGAAGAAGTGAACACTTAAACGCTCCATTTATTGGAGCTTTCTGTTACTTTAAATTCGATTAAAGTAGACGTTGATAGAAGAAAAATGAATTAAACAAAGGAGTATTTCCAGCACATCAATTAAAACAAATCGAACTGAATGCGATTTAAACATCAATTTCTTTTGGAGGCTTTTTTAAATGATGCGTGAGTTTATTTTTACAACTAATAAAAGGTCTCAGATAAGCGTCAACAACAGATTTATGAGAGCGTTCATTATTGTCGAGTCCAAATACTAAGTATTTAGTTTTACCGGATAGAGTAAGAGAACCAAAAATCCGGTCCCAAACAGCAAGAGATGTACCAAAATTTTTGTCATGGAATTGCACCTGTCTACTATGGTGAATCTGATGCTGCAAAGGACTTATAAACCATTTCTCTATCTTAGCCCCCCATCCCCACTTTACGTGTGAATGACGTAGGTTAGACCCCATTACATTAAAGATAAAAATAAAAACGTTTGCACCTAATATATCTGCCATCGACAAGTTGGGTCCAAAAAGATAATAACATATACCCACTGCACATCCTTGAGCCAGTCCCATCCTGCACGCATACATAAAGCTTTCTATTGGATGAGACCGGTATACTGTTAATGGCGTTAAAACTCTAGCGGAGTGATGTACCTTGTGGAATTCCCATAAGAAAGGGACTTTATGGAAAGCATAATGGAGTAGGAACCGGGTAAGATCATCAAATAGAAATAGAGTGAGTGTAAAGAGAAAGATGATGATACTGTCACTCTGACTAATGGGGGGAATGCTACCAAACATCCATTCCAAGCCATCACTTACAGCCATCGCAATAGGGACCATGGTAATAATAAGAGGCGCCCAAAAAAAAGCGCGGACAATTCGATTTACAACAAACAATTGGTAATCTAGAAGCGCGCTTTTATGAAGCCAGACTTTGGGATTAGCAATGAAGGCAATGAAACCTTCTTTGCTCTTTTGGCGACTATTCATTATATAAACAAGGAAGGCAAAAAGAATTGCAGCAAGTAAGTATCCAATAAAAAGTCGCTTGTTCGGATCTATTACAAAGTATGCAATAGTAATCAATTCTGCCTTAAACTGTTCTAACATTTTCTACAAATCAAAAATCATATTTCAGACCTAATTGGAATTGTCTCGGTCGATTCGGTCTTGCCCCGTAAGGACGCCGACTTACAATGCTCGCATCATCGAAAACGTTATCAATCTTAAAGTATCCTCTAAGCACTTCTGAAACATCATAATATGCTGAGAGATCAACAACAGTGAAACTATCAGTTGAGACACCGGTTAATGGATTATCCAATAAACTACCAGTTAATGCAGTTTGACCACTTTCAGGCATGTCACCATTATAAACTATGTTTGACTTAATACCCCAGCGCCCGCCTTCCAAGCCAATGCTCACCGCTGCTTGATGGTTTGCTAGATAAGGTAGCGGATTTCCTTCTTCAACGAAATTCCACAACGAAAAAGGAGAAAAAAACGATTCTTTGAACTCGGAATCTGTATATGTGTATACAAAATCTATTGGTATATCTAGCCCAGAATCGAGTGAGAACAAGGTACCCGCCGATAATTCGAGACCGTATACATCAACGTCACCGCCACTAAATGCAATATCAGTATCACAGCCAGCAGAGAATGAACAAGATTCAATCAGATTTGAATAGTCATTGAAAAACGCGATGGATTCGAAGGTTGCATCTTCGCTGGAGTACCTGTAGCCCAGTTCATAATTGACGCTTTTCTCAAAATCAATTGACTCATCCTGTATCGGGCTTGTCGGTACAAAACCTCTATGAACGCCTGCAAAGATGACTGCAACATCACTTAGTTGATAAAGCATACTCAGACGAGGTAAAAGCACATCATCGGTTTTGCTCTGCCCGTCATTTTCACCACCAACTGCCCTATTTACATATTCGCCATCTATATTTTCATACCTAATGCCAGCAGTGATAATAAAATCACCCCATTCAATAGTGTCTTGTAAATACAATGAGATTGCGTCTGTGGTTTCAGTATTGGTTGTTGTAGGGCGAGAACCTTCACCACTTGGTGCCAAAGACCCAGAAATCATGAAGAAGTTTTCTACCGTATGGTTGCGTTGTATTTCATCTTGATGGAATCTTATTCCAAACTCGATCTGATGTGCCAACTCGCCCGCTATCCACTGATATTCACCGTCAGTTTGGACGCCCTGTGAATAGAGTGTTCGATCGTTATTTCCAATCTCGAGCAATTCGCGCGCGGTGCTATCAGTTTCACCTCTAAGTACGCTCAATAAGTTTGCATTAATATCGTTGGTAGGATTTGACACTATAGACAAAAGGCTAGGAACCCTATCACCAAATGAACTCACGAATTTATTCAACTTATTCCACGCCCGATCAAGATCCGTTCTATAAATCTGAGTTGATAGTGACCAAGTATCACTCTCTACAAAATGAGAAAGAGAAAAAGCACTGTGATCCCAGTCCATTCTATCAATTTGACCGCCTGCATATCGCAAATACGGCGTTGATCTGAAGTCGTCATCAGTTAACCCTGTGTAGGTAAAATGAGATACTTCATCAGCATAATTACCTTTAAACACTAGTTGGTGGACCAAGCCATTTGCCTCAAAATCGTAATCGATCTTAATGTTGTAATCATTTTTCTTAAAACCAACATCTCCATCGTCGACTAATTCTTGAAACCCATCTGAGCGCAACGTAATTCCCTCAACAAGAATTCCAAGCGACTCATTTACCCTATACCCATAATATGCATGTGCTTTTTGATGACCATCATCGCCCGCTGAAATATCAATCTGGCCTTGATTGGACGCTGGCACGCTCCGGGTGATTAGGTTTATCGCTCCTGCGACTGTATTAGGACCATATTTAATGGCTGCCGGTCCTTTTGTAACCTCGACACCCACTAACTTACTCGTCAGTGGGAAAAAATATGCAGCAGGTGCCGAATAAGGCGCTGGGCCTATCAACAAACCGTCTTCCATGATGTTGATTTTCTTACTTCGTTCGGGTGTAACGCCACGAAACCCAATGTTCGGACGCAACCCATACCCATCTTCAAGCCGAACATTAACACCTGGCACCTGCGCCAATATCCTTGCAATATCATCATATTCGAAAAGCTCCAGTTCGTCCTTGTCGATTATAGATACTGCGCCAGCTGACAATCGCAAATTCTTTTGGTCGCCAATGATGCTTATTCGTTCGACGAATGTCTCATTATCCTCAGTTTCAGATTGTACATAAGGTGAGACTGCACTAACCAGACTTGTGATTGTAATGCAAAATATTGATTTCGTTTTATTCATGGATTAATCGTTATCCCCTGCCGAAGTTGCAGGTAACTCCAAAGCTAAACTTTCAAGAAAGTCACTTTTTAAAATGTCATCAACTTTATTGACTTCATCATGCAACTCAATAACCTCTTCCGTTTCTTGAGTAAGTGCTTCGCTATATGTGCTAGTAAACCCCTCTGCAAGTGCGATGGCATCATCTAATTCAGTAATAATGTTAGTTGCTGTCTCGGTATCACCAACATCATTTAAAAAATCAATGAATCCGGTATCTTCATCGCTGCCACCGATCAGAATCATTCGCAGTGCCTTCATGTTCGTAATAATATTTTCAAGTGAATAGTCGGAAAATACTGACTCTGCATCTTCTGTACAAGGTTCTAGGCCACAATTATTCGCTCTAAGACCCACAGGCGTTGCGATTTTTCCGTCTTTCATTGGACCAGTGAAATAAAACAAGGCATCAGATATGTCATTTATGCCTTCCAACGAAGTACTGAATTGTGAACCCTGCTCTCCAGCACTTTTCAGTGTATTACCATATCCCATATCACCAGTCCAAGAGGCCACAATTTGATCTGCTTGCAAAACAACGTCTTCGGCAAGGATAGAGGCGAAATTGCATCGGGCAGCCATGCGATCATCGTCCATACGGTTGTTCCAAGCTATCAAACCGTCTGAAGGCATAGTGCACTTATGGTTCAAATCATTGTCAAATAACAAATACTCGATAGCATCTAACCCTCTGCGCGAATTAGACACATCGGTTAGGCTGTACGGGGCTGTTTCAGATTCCAAAATTTCTTGGTCGACAGAACAGGCGTTGTTATTGGGCCAAGAGTAAACAATATTCCTCAATGCATTTCCATCATCAAATAGCGGGCCGACTTGCATTAGTTCTATCATTTGCCAAGCGTCTATCGTGTCTTTCCATCTATCCTGTGCCGTACCTAACGTGTTTTCGGAATCCATGGGAAGTGAGTCACAATAGGCTTGTATGGCGCTGTTGAGCGTTTCTGCTTCTTGTGCAAAGAGTTCGAATGTTGGTATGTATACGTTATCGATAATAGATTCTATTAGTTCGCTTTCTGAGAATGAATCAGGTTGGGGGTCGGGTTGTGGATCTGGCGCTGGGTCTGGGGCTGGGTCCGGTTGAGGGTCTGGCGCAGGCGATTCAACTGGAGGCACGGGGTCTGATGAACCCCCGCCACCGCAGGCAGCACCCATTGACACTATTAAAAGGATAACACTTGCCTTTACCAATTCTTTAATCATTTTCAACTCCATATTCAACATCGCACTGGTTGCCTTTCTATTTCTTGTGGTTTTTAAACCGATTTATTTTTCTATTACGCAGCCTTTAAGCTAATAATTATCATTCTTAATTTAAAACTTAAATCGCTCTTACGTCGTACGCACGAAATAAGATGTAACAAATATGCGAACATTCACATTTTTGTGTGCAAATAACTGTATTTATTCAACTGGAACTGGACATTTTTTTATACACATTGCCAAAAGAAACATTATTTGCGTTGAAAAACATTAACTACGTGATCTTTTCTCTCGATGATATCATAATATCGTGATTAAGAATCATTACTATTAATGTTAACGTTAAGTAGTTCTAGGCTCATAATTATAAGCAAATATAAAAGTAACACCCACTACTTTAAATCATTGACGACATTAATAACGGAGTTTGATGCAAAAGAAATGGGACATACATTTAGGACATATCGATGACAAAAACAAAACTTTTTACAGCAACAATATTTAGTTTGACTCTAATGCTAAGTGGTTGTGGGAGCGATGGAGATGATGGCGCAGCTGGTGCAGATGGCGCACCGGGCGCCGACGGAGCAACGGGCGCTGACGGGGCGCCAGGCGCGGATGGTTCACCGGGGCCTTCTGGCCCATCGGGTCCAGCCGTGGTTGATCGAATTTATCCTGAGGCGAATGATTTACGCGGATTGACTTACGCTCAAGTTGGAAGTAACGCCGGTAAAATTTATGTCTCTGGCTTTGTAAGGCCTAACCTCTCTGACCCTTTCTCTAACGTCGCGGTCGTAGGGAGACTGTTTGCAAATGGCGAACCGGATGATTCCTTTGGCGATGATGGTTTTGTTCAGATTGAAGCGACAAGCCAGCGAGGCGCTGATGATGAAACATCAGCTGCAATTACAGAATTGCAAGGGGGGGATGTGGTTGTAGCAATTAATGCCACCGAATCAAGCGGGGGGCGTTCAGTATACCTCTTCAGGTTAAATCCAGACGGCACATTGCAAGACGGATGGGGTGATGAAGACGGAAAAGCTGAAGTCCCTTTTGGCTATCCCGACGCGAATGATAATATTTTTCCAGGCAACTTTGTCGAGGATTTCGCATGGGATTTACAAGTCGACAGAAGCGTATCGACCGATCGGGTTGTGGTTTTCGGCCACGGTTCTGCAAATGATGGCAGCCGAACAGATAGAGACCGATACATAACTAGGATGCTTATTACTGATACAGGTGCAGAAACAGATCCAGCATTTAATGGAGGCGAAGCGTTTTCTTTTAATCCATTTGGCACCTTAAATGACAATCAACGGCGAGGTATAGTCGAGAGTGACGGCAAGATTGTTGCCGCTGGCTATACGAATCTCGGCGGCATTGTACGTCATCATGCGATGATTATCAGGTTAAACGAGGACGGTACATATGACGATACGTTTGCAGGCTATAGCGACGAAGAGGTGCTGGTACCCGCACGTGGTGGCCTTGCCGTATTCAATGCGTTCCAAGTTGATGAAGGTTTTTCTGAAGTTTATGCTGTCGGGCGTCAGAGCTCTACCAATTCATATGTGACAGCAGGCTATGGTGGTGCTACAAGAGAAAACAGGGATTCCACGCTTGGATTTGAAACAACTATTAGACCAGATACCGTCGCGTTTCGCACATCAACCGGCGTTTCAACAAATTTTGACACCACATTTGGTAGCGCCGGTGCGTCGATTTTTCAATCTGAAGGCAAAGGGTTTCCATCAGCGGACGACAGGGGACGCCACATGGTAGTTTTGCCTGATGATCGTACCGTTATCGTTGGTCAATTCGGTGGGGTGCCAGCGGCGTTTGTATTAACTATCGATGGAGAACCTGACACAAGCGTGTTTGGCGACGGCATCATAGAGCTCGATAATCAAGTGGTTGATGTACAATTTTGGGCGGCGGCTTTATCGCCTGATGGCTCTAGGGTTGCTATGACAACCAACTTTGATTCAGATGGCGCTCGTTTGGTTGTTATAAAGCCTGCTGGATAATCAAAATACGTATTGTTTGAAGAAATAGCATCGCAATAATTCTGCGATGCTCAACTCAAAGATACTGGTGCAGTCCACTGCAGTTACCCACTTTGTACTGCTCTTTGGAATGTACCCTTTGGATATTCTGTACCTTGAGAATACGCTTTCAGCCAATTGTCAGAGATAATAAGCGATTCTTCGATAACTTTGTGCATATCTAGATACCTGTAAGTCCCAAGTCGCCCAATGAATGAAACAGATTCTTCTTTTTCGGCCAAGTCCAAATAATCATTTAGGCGCGTTTTATCATGTGTCAGACGCTTTGGATAATACAATTCGTCACCTGATTTAATATTTGCTTCAGATGAATATTCTGTGAATATTATTGATTTATCGTGTTCTTTCCAATATTCGTAGTGTTTGTGTTCGCGTCGACGGGTGAATTCAACGTCAAGACCCGGATAATTTAATCCAGGATGTCCTTGCAAATCGCCATGGCCGCGTTCGATTTCCCACTTCAATGTTCGGTAGCTTAACTCGCCATATTGGTAGTCATAGAATAAGTCAAGCGCACCAGTGAAGAAAACATGCTCAAATTCATCCTTCATACTTGTGTCCCAAGCTTCGTTAAGCTTGATGTGTATTTGCTCGTGGTCGAGCATTCGTTCCACAATTTTGGTGTACCCGTCGACAGGTATCCCTTGATAAATGCTACGATAGTAATTATCGTTGTATGAAAACCTAAGAGGAAGTCGTTTTAATATCGACGCGGGCAATTCAGAGGGTTCACAACCCCAATGCTTTTTTGTATAGCCATAAAAAAAAGTCTGATAAAGCTCTTCACCCATAAACTTAAGCGCTTGCTCTTCAAAGTTCTTTGGGTTCTGTATTTCACTTTTCGCTTTAGTGGCTATGAATGCTTCTGCATCTTTTGGCGAGAATTTTTTACCGAAAAACTGATTAATGGTTTGTAGATTGATGGGAAGATTATAAATTCCAGATTCTGTGACAGCTTTTGGCCGATTTATAAAGGGCATAAATTCGCCAAAGGATTGAATAAAATTCCACACCTCAAGATTACTGGTATGAAAAATATGGGCGCCATACTTATGCACCATCACGCCCGTTTCTTCGTCAATATCTGTATGACAATTGCCAGCTAAATGGTTTCGTTTATCAATTATCAGTATGTTTTTATCAGTGTTTTCTGCAAGTTTTCTAGCGACCACTGCGCCAGCAAAACCCGCTCCTACAACTAGTATTCCCTTTTTATTCATTAATTTTACCTGAATGTGTTTATCATTTTTGTATGACGTGTGTCACGCCAAGCTATGAAGTACCGGTTTGTTCAAAAACTGTCGATTCGCAATAGATTATGCTATGGATTCTAAAAACGTGTAACTTATCAAAACGATCCTACAACCTGTGAGGAATGCGTCAGAGGCAAATGACAATTTGTAGTTAAATCTGGATTTTTAGGCACCTAGTGCACCTTTTCTCTTAACCGCTTTAAGTTTTCAAATATTACAGGACCATTTGGTCGGGCTTTATGTGCCAGCTCTAAAAATCTCAATGCTATTTGGCTTTCTCGCAAATTGTCAA
>JBCDMA010000124.1:0-10775 GCA_038744645.1 Pseudomonadota bacterium
AGATAAACTGGTGTACTTCGAACAATACGGCACGATGGAAGCGGCTATATTACGCGAAAAAATGCTGAATGAGTGGCAGCGCAAATGTAAAGACAAATTGATTGCTGAGCAAAATCCAAAATGGCGAGATTTGTATCCGTTCTTGGCCTAAGCAGCATGCAGAGCAAGATGGCAGTATTTTTTAATTGTGTATTTTGCTCAATAGAAGTTAAAACCGATGTCAACGGTCCAAAAGTAAAACAAATCTTTAATTAGGGATAAAGGGTAAGGCTTGGCTCTTGTATGCTTGCAATTTGCTCTTTAAACGCAAGGATTTGTTGTTCCCAGTATTTGATATCCGCGAACCAAGGGAATGCTCTGGGAAATGCTGGATCTTGCCAGCGCTTATCGAGCCATGCAGTGTAGTGAATCATTCGCATTGCGCGCAGTGGCTCAATCAACGCCAATTGATTTGTTGGGAAGTGGTTAAACTCGTCGTACGCTTCGGCAAATGCATCTAGCTGCATCAATTGATTTTGCCTGTCACCACTGAACATCATCCACATATCTTGTATTGCAGGGCCGCTACAACAATCATCTAAGTCGACAAATATCGGTTGTTCATTCCATAGAATATTCCCAGGGTGACAATCACCATGCAGTCGAATCAACGCATAATCTTCCGTCCAGCGCTGCTCTACCAAAGAAATTAATTGTTCAAGGGCCGCAAAAAAAGCATCAGAGATAGCACTTGGGATCAACGTCGAGTTGATGAGTTGTTGTTTGGGCGATGTTAAATGGGACTCAAGTGAAAGCTGTTGACGATATACAAAAGGCTGGGAAGCGGCAACACGGTGCATTCTGCCCAACAGCCTGCCTACCCATTCAATTTGTTCTATGTTGTCGATTTCAAATTGTCTGCCGCCGACGGAGGGAAACAGCGCAAATAAGCAGTCGTCGTATTGATGTAGCGCCTTATCATTTATTACGACAGGCGTAACCACGGGAATTTCGTGTTGATGTAATTCCTTAGTAAAGGACAGTTCTTCTTTGATTTGCTCTTCTGTCCAGCGTTGGCCGCGATAAAACTTGACCACGTAGCGGCGATTGTCGCTTGCCTTAAACTGATAGACGCGATTTTCGTAGCTGTTTAACGCAAGTAAGCCTGAATCTACAGCAAGACCCAGGCTTTCAATTGCGTCAAGGATAAAGTCGGGAGTGAAACCCGCAAAGTGAAAATTAGACACCGGTGAAAATGAACGTAGTAGGTTCCTCCACAGCGATTCTCTCTCCCTTTTGATTCACAGTATCTATATGAATATACATTTTTTGTGTGCCAACTTCTAAGTTGTCTATAGCAATACCAACGGTCATTGGAAGCGTATACACTTCACCTGCAGACACTGAGACCTCACTATCGCCATATAATTTAGGAGATTCTACTCCGCTAATGCTGATTTGATATACTGCGTCTTCCTGACTTTTGTTCAGTATTTTTAAGGTGTAGACATTTTCAATCAGACCTTCCATGTTCTCTCGATCCAGCGAGTTGCGATCGCGAATAATATCAAGCTCTAATGGAACTCGAGATGCAATATCCCACACGAGAAGACTGCACATCACCGTCAAGACAAGGGCGTAACCGACGAGCTTAGGTCTAAAAATTTTTGTTACACCACCGGCAAGTTGATGCTCGGAGGTAAAATTGATCAAGCCCTTTTCATATCCCATTTTATCCATAACACCATTGCACGCATCGATACAGGCGCCGCAGTTGATGCACTCGTATTGCAAACCGTTTCGAATATCGATGCCAGTGGGGCAAACTTGCACACAAAGGTTGCAGTCAATGCAATCGCCAAGTCCTTTTTCTGCAAGTTGCTCTTGCGTTGTTTTGCGGGAACGAGGTCCTCGCGTTTCACCGCGCGCCGGGTTGTAAGACACCGTAAACGTGTCCTTATCAAACATAGCAGATTGGAAGCGGGCGTAAGGACACATATGCGTACACATGATTTCACGCATAAAACCAGCGTTTCCGTAGGTACATCCAGTGAAGAATAGGACCCAAAATGTCACCCAAAACGTCGTACCAAGGGTAAAGAAATCAATAAACAATTGATGAATGGGTGTAAAATACCCAACAAAAGTTAGGGACGTCAGCAGCGCTGTAAGGACCCAAGCACCATGCTTCGCAGTTTTCTTGATAAACTTATCCGCATCCATCTTGCGCTTATCAAGGGCCATGCGCTTATTTCGGTGCCCTTCTATTTTATGTTCAAACCAAATATAGATATACGTCCAGGTCGTTTGTGGGCACATAAAACCACACCACACTCTACCGGCAAAGGTAGTGACAAAAAACAACGCAAACGCTGAAACGATAAGAATGTAAGCGAGAACGGTGAGATCTTGCGGCCATAGAGTAAGTGCAAAGATGGAAAAGCGCTGTTCGCCGATGTCAAATAAGATCGCTTGCTGGCCTTCATAGGTGATCCATGGACCGATGGCAAAAATGCCGAGAAAGATGAAGCCAAACAATCGTCGAAAGTTCTCGATGATACCTTCGACCGCGCGGACATAGATGCGGCTTCGACCGGTATAATCAGGCTTTTTTAGCCCGCTTGCGGGAGGCTGAATCTTTACTGGTGTAATTTCCTTCACTTTTATCTTCTGATTCATGCAATAGCCTGCCATTAAGTACTTGTTTAATGCGGCAAATTATATCTGACATGATTGCAGACTCTTTAACCTCGATCAATATCTATGGCGTTAACCAATAATATTTGTGGATACCATAAGATTTATTGCGGATATTTAGAGTATGTCGCACTAAGCGTATCGAAAAACAACCGATTAGGCGGACCCAATAATACCGCAATCACTGATGCGCTATATTTATTTAGGAAATCTAGACTAGTTGTCGATAAACTATTGACAGCTGTATAAGTTTAAACAAATTAGCAGAGTGTGTTTGCTTAAAACACGCTTTACAGTACATGAAGGTGGCCACTTTATGCTGGGCAAAGCTCTCGTCATCATTATAATTTTGATTGCAATTTTTAGTATCGACCAACTCGCATCAAGCGATGAAGAAGGTATCGTTAACACGTTCATTAAATGGAAAGAAGAATTGTTTTCTACCCCCGATAGACTGATATTGTCATCACTACGTGACGAGTTTCTTCACAACAACATGTCTCTTCTCCCACATCAAACGGATTACATTGTTGAACTAACGCAAAAACATCAAGAAGTTCAGCAGTTTCACAAGCTATACTGCATCGGTAGTGATAAAAACCCTTATCTATATGGCGATGATTTACAAGACTTTTGCCTTCTGATCAGACAGTCCGGCATCCTAAGTTTTGAGTTTGGTCAATAACTGAACTATATCTTTCGATAAAGACTCTTACTGTTAGATACAATGCGGTAGGTGAGTCTCTTATTGGGCTTTCCTCACATTCATTGAAAAATAGTAGAGAGAAACCATGAAATCATTATTCCTTTATATAAGTCTCTTGGCGCTTGCTATCGCCGCCATGTTGCCAAACGATGCGATAGCATCTGATGTTCTCAATGAAGTTAATGATGAACTTGTGGTTACAGAGAGCATGGAAGGCGCGCTAAAAATTAATTGGGAAAAACCGCGCTCGTTTTCTGATGTACGCCGTTCGAATGGCAACCCTAATTCAAAAAAGTACCGCCACTCAGTGTTTAAAAGAATTCATGGCACGTTTGAAGATTTGGTGAGTACATTGCCAGAAGGCTATAGTATGCGACTTAATGTAACTGACCTTGATTTGGCTGGCGATACTCGCACTGCTGGATTTGCACTTGGACTGCATCGAATAGGTAATTCAAGCAGTTTGCACGACGTTCGGGTGTTGCGACAAATTGATGTACCACGAATTAACTTTAGTTATGAAATCGAAGATGAAAGTGGTGAAGTAGTGCTTGCTGAAAGCGTTAACCTGAAAGACCTGAACTACCTGCAAGGTGCTTCTAGAATAAACTCATCAAAACCACTGTTTTATGAAAAAAGAATGCTAACACGATGGTTTAAACGCGAATTCAAAGAAGTCACTCAAGCGCCGTCATAGGTCGCGACTTTTTGTATAGATAGCTACAACCACACCGCAATCAAAAGCCGATAGACCGTTCGTGTCTATTGGCTTTTGTTGTTTCTCACCTATGCGTTACATTTCAGCGTTGAATTATCAAAAATTTGTAAAAAAGGCGTCATAGTTCACCTGTACCTTTGGCTAGGTGTGCGTTTTACAAAGCGCGCTGTAATTGCGGTGTTTGACATCATCACCAATCCCATTTTTGGCTTATTAACAAAGAAAGCACGTATGCCTTTAACAGGTATTCATGCTTGCTTTCTCAATCGATAATATTAAAACAATACGGATCACTTACATGAAGAAACTTCTCGTAGCATCCTCGCTATCGCTGCTGTTTTCAACTGCGGTCAGTGCTAATGTTTTTATTTCGGAGTACATTGAAGGCTCATCGCTCAACAAAGCGATTGAGCTCTACAACTCCGGCAGCCAGAGCGTCGACTTAGGCGAATATCAACTGCTCGTATATTCAAACGGTGCGACAGAACCGACTGTCACAATTCCTCTGATGGGCAGCTTATCGGTTAATGCTACCTATGTTGTTGCCGACGACGGCGCGAATGGCGATATTCTCGCAGAAACTGACCAAATCACTGCATTTAGTCTATGGAACGGTGATGACGCAGTTGTATTGGTTCGCAATGGTGAGGTTGTTGATGCAATAGGTCAGATTGGAAAAGACCCTGGTGGCCAATGGATAGTTAGTGGCGTGGGCACACAAAACAGCACCTTGATCAGAAATGCCGCTGTGAACATAGGCGACATCGTTGCAACAGATGCGTTTGATCCTAGCGCGGAATACACAGCCCTTGCACAGGATGATATTAGCGATCTTGGACGTCATACATTTGATGGGGCAGACGACCCTATTGATCCTGATCCCATTGACCCGCCAGATCCTGTTGATCCACCGTCCCCATCAGTCAGACCGTTAGTATTAACATTTGTCATTGATGGGCCACGTTCAGGCGGGACACCAAAAGCAATTGAACTGTACGCAACGCAAGACATTCCAGACTTGAGCGTATGCGGCGTAGGCAGCGCAAACAATGGTGGTGGCAGTGATGGTCAAGAATTCACTTTCCCCGCTGACTCAGCGGCACAGGGTGATTTTATTTATATCGCAAACGAATCGACTGAATTTGCCAATTTCTTCGGATTTGCACCGGATTACACAAATAATGCGCTCGCAATCAATGGCGATGATGCGATAGAAGTGTTTTGCAATGGCCAACGGGTTGATGTTTACGGTGACATAAATGTTGATGGCACAGGTGAAGCATGGGAATACATGGATAGCTATGCTCAGCGAGTAGCCAATACGCTGCCTACAGGTGAGTTTGAGCTTTCTGCGTGGACAATCCTGCCGCCAAACAGCTCAGATGGAATGAGCACTGCGGGTGATTCCTCTATTTCTGTTGGGACTTATTCTGCCGCTATTGGCGCGTTATTTTTCAGTGAATATATCGAAGGCTCATCAAACAACAAGGCCATTGAAATTGTTAACACCACAGGTGGTGCAGCCGACCTCACTGGCTACACAGTTGAAGTCTACAGCAATGGGAATGCATCACCGAATGCTACCTTAGAACTGACGCAAACTGTAGCTGCAAGCGATGTCTTTGTCGTTGCAAATACTAATGCCTCCACAGCAGTCACTGATGTTGCCGATGTGCTATGGGGAGGGCTAAGTTTTAACGGCGATGATGCCGTTGCGCTAAGAGATAATGATGGGGTAATGCTCGACGTCTTTGGGCAAATTGGTATTGACCCAGGTTCGCAGTGGGGCAGCGGTGATTTTGGGACCCAAAACAATACGCTAAGACGTCAATCGTCAATTACCATTGGCGATACCAATCCAGACGATCCATTTGAGCCGGCAGCAGAGTGGCAAGGCTTTGGTCAGGACGCGTTTGATGACCTTGGGAGTTACGATTTTGGCGGAAATGGCGGCGGTGGCGGGAACACTGTCGATTTGGGACAGTGTTTTGATGAAGCCACGCTGATTTCTGCAGTGCAGGGCACAGCTAATTCAACGCCATTGTCGGGACAAACTGTCGTCGTTGAAGCAGCCGTGACTTCCGTAAATGCTGCTTTGGGTGGCTTCTTTATACAAGAAGAATCCAGTGATGAGGACGGAGATCCAGCGACCTCCGAAGCGCTGTTTGTCGAGTGGGACGTAGCGCAGTCGCCATCTTTGATGACGGGTGACGTCATTCGTGTGCTTGGTACTGCGGGAGAAAGCTTTGGTAAAACACGTGTTGAAGGTCAGGAACTGTCGGCGTTGTGTGCCACTGATTCAATTACACCATTGGAATTTTCGTTGCCATTTGCTGCTGACTTTGATCTTGAGACGATCGAAAACATGTTGGTCACAAATGCTCAAGATTTGGTGGTGAGTGACTTGTTCTCCTACGCGCGTTTTGGAGAAGTCGTATTGTCCACTGAGCTTATCTTTACGCCAACGCAGTTGTTCGCACCAGGGTCAACAGAGGCACAAGAGTATGAACAAGCCAGTGATAGGAACGTGATCATCTTGGATGACTTGAGCAATGGGGCCTATGCTGGCATCCCAACGACGTTCGGTGGAGAATTGTCGACGCTTAATCCCGTCAGACTTGGCACAAACGTGCTTGCAAACAATCGATTCGTTGTTGATTTTGGGTTTAACAATTATCGACTTCGATCCATTGGTGGTTTGGCGTTTGATATGCCCATCAGGCCCGAAGCGCCGGTATTGGAAGGTAATCTTAAAGTCGCTAGTTTTAACGTGCTGAACCTGTTTAATGGTGACGGCAATGGAGGAGGTTTCCCAACGTCAAGAGGGGCAGATAATCTCTTTGAATACGAGCGACAGTTGGAAAAAATCATGTCAGCGATTGTGGCTATCGATGCTGATGTTATTGGATTAGTTGAAATTGAAAACGATGGTTATGGACCTAACAGTGCAATTGCGCAACTTACAGATGCGGTCAATTTGGCCTATGGCGGCGATGTGTATGCATTTATCGATGCGGTGAGTATACGTGGTACCGACCAGATAAGTGTCGGTATGCTGTACAAGGTGGATACTGTCTCGCCAACGGGTGAACTTAAAGTGCTTACAGCTGACAATTCAAGTGTGGATGCATTGGGCGAGCCGCTATTTGATACCAATCGCAATAGACCATCGTTTGCGCAAGCCTTTGAGCATACCGTGTCTTCTCAGGAGATAGTCATCAATGTTAACCACTTGAAATCAAAGGGCAGTGGCTGTGGTCCAGGTGATGACAGTACCAATGGACAAGGCAACTGTAACTTGACGCGCACGCGTGCCGCACAAGCACTAAATACCTGGCTCGCACAGGAATTCCCCGAACAACCAATATTGATCATTGGCGACTTGAATGCATATGCACAAGAAGACCCAATAGTTGAATTTGCTGCAGGTGGATATGCAAACATTATTGAAGAACAGATTGGCGCAGAAGCCTTTAGTTTTATCTTTCGTGGCGCTGTGGGTACGCTCGACTATGTGCTAGCTAACGAATCTGCTTCGGCATTGATAACGGGTATAGCCGAGTGGAACATCAACGCGTCTGAGCCAATTGTATTTGACTACAACGAAGAGTTGCCAAGCTCCAGTTTGGATAAACCTGCGCAATACGTTGACGACTCGCCGTTTAGATCTTCAGATCACGATCCGGTCATAGTGGCCCTGCAACTTGACTTGGCAGGTGATTTGAACGGTGATGGCAGAGTATCGTTGAGAGATTTAATTGTCTTATCTAGAGCTATTGGCTCTCGTGAAGGTCAGCGGCGGTATAATCCTGATGCTGATTTAAATGATAATGGAAGGGTTAATAGAGCAGATTTGAGGTTGTGGTTCCGTTTGTATATCGATTTTCTCAATAGAAACAATTAAAAAGCAGTTTGTTAAAAAAAGCCTTGCTTTAAGCAAGGCTTTTTTATGTTTGGTTTTCATTAGTGGGCTTGAGGTATCTCAGCAGTAAATGATTGAGATCACTCATTAACAAAGGTTTACCCAATATATCGTTAAATCCATTGGCTAGGTATTTTTGCGTATCAGAACCCATCACGTTTGCTGTGAATGCAATGATCGGGGTCTGTTGGTCGGATTTTCTGATCGCTTTGCACGCAGCTAATCCGTCTAGCACTGGCATATGGATATCACATAAAATGAGATCAGGGCGCTTGCGCCTATACCCTTCAAGCAATTCTTCACCGTCATTGAATAAATAGAAAGACGCTTTAGTCGACTTCAACATCTCGCTGATCACCGTTTGGTTGATAGCATTGTCTTCAGCGACAAAAATAGTTGTCCCCCTGATGTCGATTTCATCCAGGTCAACATCGCCTAATGCATCACTGAGCATGTTAACGCTTCTTTCAAACGGAATGTCGATGGTAAATGTGGAACCTTTGGTAAGTGTGCTTGCGACTTTAATACTTCCGCCGAAGAGTGAGATCAGGTTTTCGGAAATAGCTAATCCTAAACCTGTGCCACCAAACTTCCTAGACGTTGCACTATTTGCTTGCGTAAAGGGATCAAACAAGTGTTTTATCTCATCTTTACTCATGCCGATGCCCGTATCGGAAACGATAATGCGCAGCATATCATTCACTGCGTTGAGCTCTATTTTGATGGTGCCTTCTGGGGTAAATTTAAATGCGTTACTGAGTAAATTATTGAAAATCTGCTTTAACCGCAAAGGGTCGGCCAGCCAATACCCTTTTGCAGATTCAGAAATGGAGATAACGGTTTTCACACTCTCCTGTCTCTTTAAAAGTGATTGCTCATCAATAACATCTTGCGCAAGTTGAGCAATGTCCACAGGCATGTAATCCAGCACTAATTTGTTTGCCTGAATCTTACTGAAATCCAAGATGTCATTGATGATACGGGTCAGTCCATTGGTCGCGTTTAGCGCAGTATCTAATAGCTTTCGCTGCTCTGGCGCTTGCTTCTGGTTTTTAAGCAGTTGCAGCGCGCCAAATATGCCATTCAAAGGGGTGCGTATTTCATGACTCATGCTGGCCAGAAAGGTGCTTTTTGCGATGTCAGCAGCTTCTGCCTGCTCTTTTGCTTCTAATAGCGCCTGCCTAGCAATTTCTTCATTGGTGACGTCCCAATTAACGCCGGTGATATAGGTGGTTCCTGATTGTGCATCATTGATCACTTTGCCGATCGCGGAAATGTAGCGAGTTTGTTTTTCTCTGGTAAGGATGCGAAATTGGTTGGCAAAAATCTTATCCGTCTGAATCGCTTCTTCAAACGTCTTTTTGGCGGCAATCAAGTCTTCGGGTAAAACGGTGTTCTCCCAATCGGCAAAGGTGCCGCTGAAATAACGCTTGTCAACGTCATAAATTTCGAACATCTGGTCGTCCCAACTCAGTTTATCTGTGACTGAGTCATATTCCCAAACACCGATTTTCGATGCCTTCATGGCAAGATCGACGCGCTCTTTCAGTTTTTCGTTGTTGATGCGCTCTTCGCGTTTTTCTGTTATGTCCTCAAATGTACCGTATTGCCGAACGACAATGCCATCTCGCACCTCAGCCGATGCATTTGACTCCACCCATATGCGCTTGCCTCGTGCTGTGGTCAGTGGTAGCTCAAATGTAATCTTTTCACCACCAGCGAGTTTTTCCAAATATTGCGCCAGGATTTTTTGCGCTTCGGGCGTATAGAATGCAACAGCGCTTTGAAAACCGGGGTTAAACGTCGCAGCATCAGCTTCGTGAATGTCATACACTTTATTGGACCAATAGACTTCATCTGTGGGTGGATCAACGTCCCACACGCCAACGCCTGTTGTCTCCTCCAAAATCTCCAAACACGCTTGAATACGCTTTTGTTCAGTAACATCTCTACCGATACAATAAACTAATTGCTGCTCTTGATCATAAGTCGCGTTCCAGCTGATCCACCGATATTTGCCATCACTGCTGCGGTATCGGTTTTGAAAATCGGTAACGAGTTTGTCACCCAGCACTTGTTTGAAGCTTTTGATAGTTGATTTTGCATCGTCCGGATGAAGATAATGCATAAACCCGTTACCCATCAATTCGCCGATAGCATGGCCAAGGATGTCCGTCCAACGAGAATTTAGATACGTAATGTTTCCATCAGCATCTACAATGCACAACATATCTAATGATGTATCAAAGAATCGCTGAAATTTTATGGCCGACAGATCTAAAGTTGGCATGGTGTCTCGAGTGTGCGTACTCATCCTCTGTATGTTACAAAGGTGATTATACTAAGGTCTATAATGCTACGGGAAAAACAGCAAAGCAGATTATCGACTAACCTGCTCATTTTGCCTTGCTGCGCTAACCGCACCCGTTATTTACTGCTCACACGTAGTCAAATTCATTATTTACAACGTCAATTAAATCGTCAGCCGATACGAACAGCACTTGTCGATGCACATCTTTGCGACCCAACAGGCGTTTGATATAAAAATCACAGGTTTTTCGTTTTCCAGAGGCAATGGCCTTGTTTTCGTTTTTGGCAGCAACATTCGCCATATCTAACCACAGGATCCCCAGAATGACATATGCACTGTAATACAAATAATCGGTGGCTGCGCCTGCGGCATCTTCCGGTTTAGTGCCTAAAAGAGAGATAGAGTCCCGTTGCCACGCTGTGAGAATATCCAGCGCCTTTTC
>JBCDMA010000125.1:0-10770 GCA_038744645.1 Pseudomonadota bacterium
AATGGCAACAGAGAATTGCCAGTTAAAATGTGGTTCTTCGTTCAATTCAATCCGATTAAACACCTCTTGTCCTAAGACAGTCACTGGCCAGGCAGTGTTGGCCAAAGCCACTAACAAAGATGGTGATTCCCACAGAATGGATTCGTTCGATCTTGCAATTGCATACAAACCGGAACCTGGCATGGCGAATTCTGACGGTGTGAGAGCTATGTCGCCGGCCAATTCATTATCTTCTATGTCGATTTGTGCTAACAATTCGTAACTAAGCGCCTGCATTGTTTGCCTCTCGGTCAACTCCGCTTGCGCTGCGAAAGTTTTTATCAATGCAATGGCAAAAAGCGGCAGAATGATCAATGCCACTAACATATTAGAGACCACTAACCGTCGCGTTAGGCTTATATTGCTCAAATACATCGATTCGGTACTTTGTTGCTAAGCGTTATCTGCATCGGACTGGAAACGATAGCCTTGACCGCGCACCGTTTGAATGTATTTATCCTGCTGCTCGGGACTTAGCTTCTGACGTAATCGTTTAATGAATACTTCAATCACATTGGAGTCGCGGTCAAAATCTTGTGCGTATAAGTGTTCGGTGAGTTCTGTTTTTGAGATGATTTTTTGCGGATGGCGAATCAAGTATTCCAACGTTTTGTATTCAAAAGCGGTGAGATTGACGATTGCGTCGTTCAAGCGCACTTCCGATAAATTTGTGTTGATACATAAATCACCAAATGCAAGCTGAGGATTCGTTTGACCTTTGTTTCGTCTGATAAGAGCGTTGAGCCGCGCATTTAATTCTTCGATTTGAAAAGGCTTGGCCAGATAATCATCCGCGCCCGAGTTCAGGCCTTCGACTTTGTCCTGCCAATGATCTCTCGCGGTAAGAAGCAAGATGGGCAAGGTCTTTTGCGCTCGAATGCGTTTAACCAGTTCAAAGCCATCGATTTTGGGCAAGCCAACATCAATCACAGCAACGTCATAGTCTATCTCCAACGCGTTGAAAAGGCCCATTTCTCCATCATAGCAGGGATCCACTGCATACCCTTTATTGCGCAGTTGTTTCGTCAACTGTTGATTTAACACTTTTTCATCTTCTACCAATAATAAGCGCATTATGCGTTCTCTTTTGCGTTATATTGATTTTCCATGTTTTAAAGCTTTCGCATTCGTCCTGTTTGTGCATTGACAAGGACGTTGACTATTCGTCCACCCGGGAGCAGCACCCGCACTTGATAGAAGGGCTTGCCCTGCCTCTTAACATTCATTGTGCGAAGCACTTTTCCTGGATACGCACTGACAACCATCGCGACTGCTTCTTTTTTTGTAATTGCATTATCAGCAGCAGCATGCACTGACAAAGCACTTACGCTGATGAATAACAGAAAAAGCAGTCGTATGCATATGCGCTTTGTCAAGTGATTTACCCCTGAAAATCTATGTCGACGGTTTGAGTGTAACAATTATTCACGTGGGATAACACTGACGACTAAATCAATGAATTTACCGGGGTGTCGACGTGTATATGATTGATAAACGTTCCCCTTGTAACGGTAAGTCACTTGATATCCCTTGATGTTTCTCTTGCGCGGTTTCTTATAGCTAATATCGTGATCACAGACTTCAATAAAGCCACTATTTTCATACTCTCGGTGCTTGTCATGTGTGACGTGATTTGATGATTGATTTGCAATAGAGCCACCAATGGCCGCGCCGGCGACAGTCGCAATTTTTCTGCCGCTACCCGAACCAAACTGATTGCCTATAACCCCACCAATGACTGCGCCAGCTAATGTATCAATGGTTTTGTCTCTATGATGAATATTGTAGTGATGTCGATGATGTCTAGGGTCTGGTTCTAACCAGCAGTGCTTGTGGTTTCCCTTTCTATATCTATTTCTTTCACCGTATATTGGCACAACATTTATGACCCGGCCTTTTGCATAGCTGCGATTACTGATTTGGTAGCCGTGTTGATTATTGCCGTAATAGTGTTTATCCCAATGGTGATGATGGCTATTTTTGGCGAAAGCAGCGTTGTTTAGCATACCACTTACGCACAACGCATAAAGCCCATATTTTGCAAAGCGTAACAATTTCATGATTTTCTCCTGTGGAAACAAGAGGTGAACTTGACCTCTGAGAGATATCCTAAAATCATCAAGCTGAACGGTAGCTGAACAAAAACTTTTATTATTGCGACAGATGCATTTACTAGCTGTAGACTGTTGCGATCAACCTGCGCGCGCCGCCATGATTGCGATGTTCACCCAAGTATATGCCTTGCCATGTTCCTAGTGCCAGTTCGCCGTTGATGATGGGACAGCTGACACTCGCGCCAAGTGTAGAGGCTTTTAAATGTGCGGGCATGTCATCACTGCCTTCTAGTGTGTGTTGATAATAGTGAGCATTTTCAGGCACAAAATGATTGAAGTGAGATTCAAAGTCGCTGCGAACCGTCGGATCAGCGTTTTCATTGATGGTAAGTGAAGCTGAGGTGTGCTGTATAAACAAATGAAACAATCCAGCATCGGGCAGCGTTGTTAGTTGCTTTGTGACTTCGTTGGTAATGAGGTGAAACCCTCTGGGGTAGGGGCGCAATGTGAGAGAATGGTGTTGGATCATGCCAGTGTCTGCCTCTTGTTGTAGCCAGGAATTTTTTAAAAGACGATGAAATACTGCATTCTTCATCAACAAATAACGATAAAGGGAACGCTCGTATTTTTCGCAGTATCTTTTTTTCTGCTATTTTTAAGCTACGGGTAACTAAATTGTCATTGTTAACCAACCGTTTATTAACTTAATTCTTGGTGCGTGAAATTTTTTTTACCTGTTGAAGGTCTATTTTTATACCAATTACTGGTGCTTTGTTAAAACCATTTTACAACTGACGTAAACTAGACGTCGACAAACACGTCTAACATTAAAGAGGAACTTTTATGAAATCTAAAATCGCTGTAGCTGCCGCACTTGCGAGCGTAATGACAATTGGTGTTGCTGATGCCGTTGAAGCAGCGTCTAAGAAAAAAGAGAAGTGCTATGGCATTTCACCTGCAGGCGAAAATGACTGTGCAAACCTTGCTGGCACTCACAGCTGCGCTGGTCAATCTACAGTTGATAACGATATCGGCGAGTGGAAATTGGTACCAGGCGGCACATGTAGCGAGCTTGGCGGATACAGCAAAGCAGAAGCCAAAGAAATCTGGAAAAAGATGCAAAAAGAAAAGAGCTAAGTTTTCCAGTAATGTTTTAGGATTGGTTAGTCTATTTCCTTTACCTATTTTGGAAAAATTGACCATCCCAAAACCGAAGGTGCTGGCTTAATTATCCCAGGTACCTTACTTATAAAAAGCAAGCCTGACATTAATTTACTGTCAGGCTTGGCTGTTTTTGAACGATTAAAAAAATTTGGAATATATTCACCATAAAAGCCAAACGATTTAGTCCAACCGTTTACTGCGATTAAAAACATCTACTATTATTAGTGAATTCATTTCTCGACGCAGGTGACATCGCATTGTCGACCTCACAAGTGCGAGGTATGAACGAAAGCGGTAAGTGATTATCTATCATCAAATAAATGGAAGATATGTACATGCAGGAAGAGACAACCGCACTCTATAGAGATGTAAGTCCATCCATAGGTGTCGGTTTACGACACCCGCATTATCAAGATGCACTTGACAATAAACCTGAAGAGGTGGACTTTCTAGAGGTGCATGCTGAAAACTTTTTTGCCTCAGGCGGTATTATTCGCGCATTGCTTGACGATGTATGTGACCAGTACGCTATATCTGTACACGGGACATCTCTAGGGCTTGGTTCGGAAGTACCTCTACCAGAACGTGTGTTAACGCAGTTTTCTGAACTTGTGGCTCACACCAATCCAATGTTGGTCTCAGAGCATTTGTGTTTTAATCGCGCCATGATTGACGGTCAGCTAAAACACTCCGGCGATCTGCTGCCGATTCCATACAATGACAATTCTCTGAAGATCGTAGAAGGTCAAATTCAGCGCGTGCAGGATAGAATTAAGCGGCCGCTTTTAATCGAAAATCTGTCAGCATACATTCATCCCAATGAACTGGTGCCAAATACTAACGATCATTACAGTGAAATTGAATTTCTAAATGTCATGTGTGAAAGAGCAGGCTGCGGGCTTTTATTGGATTTAAATAACCTGCTAGTCAATGCACATAATCGCGATGTTGAAGATCCAGTGACGCACGTACTCGATACGTTAGAAAGGTTGTCAGACAATCATGTCGGTGAAATCCACTTAGCCGGTTTTAATAAGCGAAAAGTGCATGGATATTATGTCGATGATCATGGCGCAGCTGTCAGCGACCAATGCTGGCAGCTTTATCGTGAATTACAAACGAGATTTCACCATGTGCCAACGCTTGTCGAATGGGATACGCAAATTCCTTCCTGGGAAGTATTGACGGATCAAGCCAAGCACGCTCATACCATTGCAATAACCCACAATCCAACGGAATGTTCTTCATGAGTTCTTATCAAGCTGCGTTGATCGACGTTATCTTTAGTACTGAGAAAGCGCAATCAAATGCACTTAAGGTATATCAAAATAACTATCTGGAAAATGCGCTGAATGCACTTTCTATCGAATTCCCAACGGTTAAGCATTTGCTGGGCGAAGACAATTTTCGCGGAATGATGAGTCAATATATAAATACACATCCAAAGTCAGACTTCAACTGGTCTTATTTTGGACAGCACATGAACGACTTCCTATTGAGTGATGCGTTGTCAGATAGTGGTGTTTTAGAAGAAATGCCTTTTCTCGTTGAGGTGGCCTCCATTGATTGGCAATTCAGGATGATCGAGAAAATGGACGATGTGCCTTTTCAACCTTCGAGTTTTGCCCTGATGCAGTCTCATCCACCTGAAAATTTGTCGTTTGAAGTCGCAACTGGATTTGGTCTTATCGAGGCGTACTTTCCTGTAGATTTGTTTATTGATCTACCTACTGTATCTGGTACTGATCAGTATCCGCCATATTTAGAAAAAGTAAAAAAAGCTATTGAGTCTGCAATAAAACTATCACAACCAAGGTCTTTTGTGGTGTGGCGACGGGAATACCAACCATGTATTCAGGCGCTCGATGAACGACAAAGACAAACCTATGAACGGCTGGCTGAAAACGCTTCCGTACAAGAAGTCCTTGAATCAGTAGGTAGCGACGCAGAAGCAATAAGCGCTTGGCTGCAAAACGCGATACAGGCACAACAAATCTGTGCTGTAGTGAATGAATAATCAAGGAATAGTGCGCTGACAACGAGTATTTTGCGTTAGCGACAATGTCAAAACCTCATCGAGTGACCTAAATCAAACGGTGCCGTAACACTGTTTAGCTTGTATTGGCTGGACTATTTAAAAGATGCGAAATATTAGGAGAAAATAAATTATGCAAGCTATTGTGAATACGTACAACACGCTTTTTGGATGGTTTACTCATCTACAGGCGCCCGCTCTATTGGGCGCGAGACTTTATGTAGCCTGGGTGTTTTTCAAATCAGGTCTAACTAAAATTAGGGATTGGGAAAGTACTTTATTGCTATTTGAATACGAATACGCAGTACCGGTACTTAACTTTGAATTTGCGGCTTATTTAGCCACCTTCGGCGAATTGGTCTTGCCGGTGTTTTTAGCCTTGGGATTATTCACACGACACATGGCCATCGGTCTCTTGATTGTAAACTACGTGGCAGTTGCTAGTTTAGAAGACATTCCGGCAGCAGCACTCTATCTTCATCACATTTGGGGACTGCTACTAGTAGCCAATATTATCTGGGGTGGAGGTAAGCTTTCTGGTGACACCTTTATAAAAGCGAAGTAAAAGCATCAGATAGTTTATACATCAAAAAGCCCGCAATTAGCGGGCTTTTTTGCGTTAGCATGAACTCACATTGACGGTGGAACAGGGATTTGATGCCTTTAATGTCATTGGCGTAAAATACATATCACGGTAGGCATGATTGGGTTTTTGGTGCGTGGAGAAAGGTCGCAGATAAGCGCCTTTAATAATATTGTCTTTACTGACATCGAAATGGATAAATGCATCGCTCTGCGCATTTTCATTGTCCCAATCGATCTTAAAACTATTGTTTTCAAATGGACTGATAGTGCCAACGAGCGTTTTCATTCTCAATGATTTAATACGGATTGCGCCTTGCTCTTCATATATGCTGAGTTGTCCAAACCAACTGTCATTATATTCACCCAAGATTGCTTGTGCAGCAATTGCCATGTCTGCTTTAGCTACCGGTGCTTTATTATTTTCAATCCAGCGTTTCTGGCGTTTTTCCCGGTAGGTCTTGTATTTTGCAATCCAGTCTATCTGTTCTTCATGTGTAAAAGCTTTGAGGATCGACTGCATGACTGCGCCGCGCGCGCCATAGTTCGATCCATTGTTTAAAATGATCACGCCGAGGGATTTTTCAGGTATAAGCCCAATATAGGCTTGATAGCCTGACAGTGTGCCGGTATGAGAGACAAATTTATATTTACCAAGGTTTGACAGCCGCCAGCCTAACCCATAGCTGCGAAAGTGAGTGCCATCCCATTCATAGTCTTCTTTGCTGACGCCAAGTAATGTATGACTCTGCCACATCGTACTAAGTTGCCAGATGGAGAAGGGGAGTTTTATTGTCTTCGTTGCTAACGGATTATGTTTAGCATTGTCCAACAAGGCGTTTAACCATTTTGCCATTTCTGATGCACTGCAGACCAAGCCACCTGCGGCGGCAGACATCAGCGCATCACCTGTGATGGCGTTTCTGGTGACTGGGTAAAACCCTCTAGTTTCGTTATGTGCATAGCCCATGGCACTGTTTTGCGCGGCTTCATCGGGCATTTCACCGGAGAAACACTGCATATTCAAAGGCTTGAATATTTGGTTGTCGATAAAGCTTTCAAACGATATGCCGCTGACCTGTTCAATCAACTGGCCTGCAGTAATGTACAATACGTTGCTGTATGCATACTCTGCGGAATAGGGTGCGCCAGGGGTGAAATAGCGCAGTCTTTGTACGACTTCATCGCGTTTAAACCCGCTGGGCTCTGGCCAAATTAAGCTATCACCTGCACCGCCGACAAGCCCGCTTTGATGTGTCAATAGATCCTTAACAGTGAATCGTTGCGTCGCATACGTATCCTGCAATGCAAAATCTGGTAAGTGTGCTTTGACTCTGTCATCCCACTTAATTTTTCCTTGGTCGACCAATATAGCAAGGCCAGCAGCAGTAAACGCTTTGCTTACACTGGCCAAGCGAAAATTGGTTTTATCCGTCGCATTTATGGCATTCTCGATATTAGCCAAGCCGTAGCCCTTGGAATGAATTACCTTGCCTTGATGCACAATGGCAACAGCCATACCCGGTGTATAAAACTCGTTGAGTGCCCGGTCAATAATCTCATCCAGTGCAATCTGACCCATTGGATGGGTAATTTCGCCGCCAACTGAGTCGACGGATGCAAATACGCAGTGTTGCATCTGTGCAAGTGAAAAAGCGAAGAGAAAAATAAAGGGTTTCATTTGATAAAAGCTCACTTCTTTTAACAACGGTGTCTAAGTACTGATGACTCTATGCACTCCATTGCATCATTGATGTTCACTTCGTAGCTTGTAACGGCTACTGCCTATTTTTGCTTTGACAGTAGCTCAGCGTCAACCGCTTTGGTGCAGTTTCTATTATAAAATACCAGGGCGGTAGCGCCAATGTACATCACAAGACCATATGCGGCAGGTGCGATTGAAAGCGCTGGTTCCTGTATGAAACTAATAGCAATGAGCATTGCCATAGTGCTGTTTTGTGTGCCAATTTCTATGCCTAAGGTTGTTTCATCTCTTCTTGGCAATTTACCCAGTTTGCTGACGATGATACCCATTATTGTCGCGGCCGCGTTAAGCAATAGAGCATACATAAACACAAGTGGGAAGGCTTCAACCAACATGTCTCGTTCTTTGATACAGATTGCAATGATAATCACGATCATGAAAATCATCGCAAGATGTCGAAACAATGACTCGGTTCGCAGTGCAAAATTGGCGAAAAAATGCCTTACTGTCATACCTATGGTGATTGGCACGAGTGAAATCAACACCAAGCCTAACGACGTCTTGATCAATGAAAACTCTAACGCTTTATCAGTACTAAAATATGCAAGTGCAAACTTGATTAAGAAAGGCGTCGTGAAAACACACACGACAGTTGTTATTGCCGTTAGTGATACCGAGAGTGCTAGATTCGCCCGTGCGATATGGCTGAATAAATTTGACGTTGTGCCTCCTGGACACGCCGCAAGCACCATCATGCCAATGGCAATGAAAGTCGGCGCATTAAAGTTTATTGCGAGCATAAATGCCATGATGGGCAACATAATCAGTTGTCCCAAAAGTCCAAGTAACACAGGTTTTGGTGCGTAAACTAGTCGAGTAAAGTCGGGTGGTGTGAGGGTAAGCCCCATGCCAAACATAATAAATGCAAGTATCGCGGGAAGTAACACTTCAGTGAGTACAGAGCCTTCCATTGGACTAGCTCAGTATATCGAGGTTATTGAGCACTACGAGGTTAATGGGCACTTTTTACCTTTTTCTTTTTTATCTTTTAATGATTTTTTTGCAGCGATACAGCAGATAGTGCACCAGTAACCATAGTTGTTTATAGGCAGGATTGCGAGTCTGCTTATGATGAAAACGATAGTAGATTTGCTGAACAATTCCAGCGAGCCTGAATAGCCCATATACTTCATAAAAAGCAAAGTCATCGAGGTCAATATCTTGTTTATTGCAATAGTACGCCACTATGTCTTTTCTTGTCATCATCCCAGGCAAGTGTGTGGGTTGCCGTCGTGTTTTGCGCGCAAAAAAATCGTCATCCGCTTGGATCCAGTACGCCAAGGTATTGCCAACATCCATGAGCGGATCGCCTAAGGTAGCAAGTTCCCAGTCAAGCACACCCATAATCTGGCTGGGCGCCTTGGGATCAAGTACCAAGTTATCCAAGCGATAATCATTGTGCGTGATGCAAATAGTCTCTTTTGTAGGTAGGTTGTTTGCCAACCATTGCATCACGTTTTTTGCTCTTGGCACGTTCCAGGTTCGGGCTTTTTGATATCGAGTGATCCATCCGTTGATTTGTCGTTCAGCATAACCTGCGCCTTTGCCTATATGCGCTAGGCCGGTGGCAACATAATCGACATTGTGCAATGCAATAAGCTCATCTAATGCCACTTCGCATAAACGCTTCGCGTCTTTTGGTGTTAACGTTATTCCTTTAGCAAATTCTCTTCTTGGGATAATGCCGTTGAGTTTTTCCATGACGTAAAACTCAGCGCCGATCACCGATTTATTATCGGAATAGCCAAGCATGATCGGGACTTTATCAAACACGGGTTTGAGACTTCGTTGCAAGCGGTATTCGCGACCCATATCGTGCGCACCTTTGGCTTTTGTGCCCTTGGGTGGTCTGCGTAAAATCAGTGCTCTGTTGTCAAACGAGAGTGAATAGGTCCAGTTTGAAGCACCGCCCGCATATTGGGAGATACGCATGTCTCCTTTGAGATCACCGACGTTGTCTTCCAACCATTCTCGCAGCGGTCCTATAGCAACTTCTTCGCCTGCTCTAACACGCCCCGCTTTATCTAATAGTGCTTCATCTAAACGTTCATCACATGGTGCGGTATCGTTCATGATCAGCCGTATTTCTTTAACTCGAGGCGAGATACCATCGCCATATGCACTTCATCGGGGCCATCGGCTAAACGCAACGCCCTTGCCGCCGCGGCGAACCTAGCCAACGGGAAATCATTGCACATACCACCACCGCCATGCATCTGTACGGCAAAATCCACAACTTCCTGTAACATGTTGGGCACTATCACCTTAATCGCAGAAATATCAACCATTGCATCCTTTACGCCAAAGGTGTCGATTCTCCAAGCGGCTTGTAAAGTGAGCAATCTTGCTTGCTCAATCGCCATTCGCGCTTTTGCGATGCGTTCTTGGTTACCGCCAAGTTGCACCAGAGACTTGCCAAAAGCGATACGCTTATGGCCTCTGGCAATGGCTAATGACAGTGCTTTTTCCGCCATGCCGATAGCGCGCATACAGTGGTGAATGCGACCCGGACCCAATCTGCCTTGTGCAATCGTAAAGCCTTTGCCCAACCCGTCGATTAGATTACCCAATGGCACGCTTACGTTGCTGAATGTTATTTGACCGTGGCCATAAGGGGCATCATAGTCTCCGTATGCACTGAGCATCCTTTCGATTTTTATCCCGGGTGTGTTTAATGGAACAACCACCATGCTGTGCTGATGGTGTTTATCATTTTCAGGGTTTGACAGTCCCATAAAGATCATGATTTGTGCGCGCGGATGCCCAAGCCCGGTTGACCACCATTTTGTACCATTGAGAATGAGTTCATCTCCGTTACGTTGAATGGTCGCTTGCATATTGGTTGCATCAGACGACGCGACATCAGGCTCTGTCATACCGAAAACCGATCGAATATCGCCGTCGAGTAGGGGCATTAGCCACTTTTGTTTTTGTTGCTCACTGCCAAAGTGATAGAGCACTTCCATGTTGCCTGTGTCTGGCGCATTGCAGTTAAACACTTCAGGTGCAAACAAAACACTGCCCATGATTTCAGCCAATGGCGCATATTCGGTGGTTGTCAGCCCTTGCCCCCATTGTTTGTCAGGTAAAAATAGGTTCCATAGTTTTCGCTGTTTTGCTTTGTCTTTTAG
>JBCDMA010000126.1:0-10730 GCA_038744645.1 Pseudomonadota bacterium
CCAAAGAAAGGTTCTTCATTGAATAGATTATTGATCCTAAGGCTTACTTGGTATTGGTCTGAGAACGTATAGGTTCCGCCCAGGTAGTGGACAAAAGCGCTTCCCGTTTTGCTTTCATTGACAATATTGGGATTAGATTCAATAACCTCTCTATCTATCGCAGGAAACCCAAACGTTCGAAACTGACTTGATTGATAATTAAATCCATAGTCAGCAGACCAGTCTTTATAATTCCACCTAAGGGCAACATTTACAAAATGCTCTGGAAAACGTATTTCTTCATCAAACACTTCTGTCGCTTCAGGAAAATCAGCAAATGGGACATCTTCTCTTTGCAGCAACCAGGTACCGTTCACCGACGCTGTAAAATCTCCTACCCATTTATCCAGCACAGAATCCAGGTTAAACGTATATTCAATTTGGTAATCCACACCTTCGGCTTTAATGGCAGACAAATTCAGATTGGTTGCCTGTACATCAGTTACAAGGCCGGTAGCAGGATCACGGGTCACCGCATCGCAAAATGGATTAATTATCGTAGACGCATCAACACAATTTGTGACTATGATTTCATCGGTGACACCTGAAAGAATGCCATCCTCTATTTCGATATCATAGTAATCTGCAAGGATTGTTAACCCTGGTATAGCAGCAGGTTGATAAACAAAACCAATAGTAAATGTGTCCGCAGTCTCTTCTGCCAGGTCAGGATTCCCGCCAGACAGAATACTAACGTCCAAGCTGGTAACGGGCGGATTAAAACCATCTGGGACAAATTGTGCGCAGTTGGCAGCGCGAGTAGAGGACCCGTTACTTATCTCGGTCTCCGAGCATGGATCTGGATTTACTTGTCCTGGATTTGTTACCTGTGGAGTGAACAGCTCGCCGATGTTCGGCGCTCGCACAGAGCGGTTGAATGAAGCTCTCAAACGAAGCGTTTCAACTGGTTCCCAAACCGTACCAAGTGCATAGGATGTTGTTGTACCTACAGTACTGTAATCAGCAACTCGCACGGAAGCATCCAAATTCAGTGAATTCGCGAATGGTTTATCAATTAATACTGGAATATTAAATTCTGCGAAAAACTCGGTAACATCAAATGTGCCGAAGTTTGGAACGTCGTCACTAAAAGCCGAAAGAAATCCGAGATTGGCAATTTGCAGCGGATCGGGCTGATAGGAAGATTCTTCTTCACGATATTCAATACCCGCCGCATAACCGATCCCGCCAGCGGGAAGTTCAAAGAATTCCTCACTGTTTCCTGTCACTGTTCCATTAACAACAAACTGGTCAAGTTTAAAAGTTTGTTCCGTTCTTAAGAACGCAAAGTTGGCAAATTCGGGCGTGGCCAGCGAAAACACATTGAAGGGTACACAGGTACCATTCCCGGGTGCAAAGGTATTAAATCCTGGCATTGCTGGCGTCGGAAAGAACGATGTGGGAAAGGGTGTAACAGCATCAATTTCGGAGCGGCAAATTGGATCACCCGTTACTGGATCTGCGACAGCGTCAACCGCAGCAAAAAACCTATCAGGGATCAATTCCGCATTGTTGGCGAGAAGCGTGTCGGTACGACCATAGTTAACGGACAACTCATAGTTAAAAGCGCGCGAGATTTCACCTCTAATACCACCCACAACACGGAACGTTTCACGCACGGCCTCGCGTGGTTGTTGAATGATATCCTCAGACAGGTTGAGGGATACAACAAGGTCCGTCTGCTCACCAAGTGCTTCAAGACTGTTTCGCTGATCAACCAATGTTTGTGGTGTAAAAGGATTGTCCGGTGATATAACAAGATTGAATGGATTAATAGAAAAAAGAACGCGGCTTGAAGATTCTACCCGGGTGTATTTTACTTCCGTAAATGCATTTATGTTTGATGTTATGTCGTAATCTGCAAACCCGTTTATAGTGTACCGCTCGATCTCAGGGATAGTATCGGAATTCGGAGAAAACCCAGGCAAAAACACCGTGCCGTCCCCTCCATTGCTAAATAGCGCGAGTCCAGCACGCGTACCGAAATCATAAGGTCGAACAGTCCCATTTGCGCGCTCGATGACCTGTAGGACCGGCACTCCGCCAATTGCCGAAGTCCCTGCAAATGCTGTCCCAGATGCTAGAATCGTGTTTCCAAGAAAGGTTACTGATCCCAAGCCCGCATCGGGTATATTATTGCTTCTAACATTTGGAATTAGAACGTTCACAGCATCTGCATCAAAGCCAAATGCTGAGGTAAGTGCAGGTGAATTTGGTACAAATCCGCTACCCGAATTAGTAAAGCTCCTCTCATCTCTTCTCAAGTTATCTTGGTTTTGATACTCGAGGCTAATGACTGCATTACCGCGATCATCAGCAAAGTTCCCCCCCATGGTAAGTGAGCTAAAAATTGCATTACCGCCACCTTCAGTTGGAACACCATAATTAACGGTAAGATCAATGCCCTCAAAACTATCGTTGATGATATAGTTCACCACGCCAGAAACTGCATCTGCCCCATATATGGAAGACCCTCCACCAGTAAGTACTTCAACTCGCTCAATGAGAGCAGATGGAATACTGTTAACATCAACCGTCGCCTCTCCCGTAACACCACCTACATGCCTGCGTCCATTTACCAGCACAAGCGTTCTCTCTGTACCAAGCCCTCGTAAATTAAGGGTTGCCAGACCTGCTTGCCCTTCTCTACCTGCCGCAAAAGATGTTCGTCCGCCTAATTCCTGCGTTGTTGCACTGACAGACTGGCTCAATGCTGGGACAAAACGCAATGCCTCTGTCGTATCCACAAGGCCAAATGCAGCAATGTCTTCACTTGATACAATATCGACGGGAGACGGCGCGCTTGCGCCAGAACGCCGTATCCGAGTGCCGGTGACCACAATGTTCTCTACTTCTGGCTTTAGCGCTTGGGATTCTATAGTAGAGTTGGTATTTTCTATCAGTGCCTCTGACTCAACTAGTATGAAATTTCCTTCGGTGGTTTGCTGGACCTCAATACCGGTTCCATCTAGTACAATTTTAAGTGCGGATTCTGCCGAATAACTGCCAGAGATAGGATTTGAACGTTTTCCGGATACTAACCGTTCCGAAACAAGAATATCAACGCCGTAAATTCGTACCAATTCATTTATCGTATCCCCGAGGCTATTTGCTGCTGCCGTTATTTCACGTTGTTGTTCTTCCTGAGCGGCAACGCTGAAAGACAGACAAGAGATAGAAACACAAGCGCAGAAGTTAATTGCTAGTGCTTTAGCGATGGGATTAAGTTTATTAAGAAACATTTACCTTCCTGTAGTTATCGTTATTTTTGCAAATGCGAATGATTTGCCTTCTACTAACTATGAAACGCAAGCTTCTTTTTTTAACGGGTGAAGGGAGAAAAATTTTTTATTTAGGTTGAATAATGATTTTTTTAGGATTGCTTATATCGACGCTAAGCTTGTGAATGAGAGCAATTGAAGAGAGTGTTTCTTCCAAGTTCTCTACTTTAAAGCCCCCTCGTAACTTCATTGTCTCAAGCATGTTTTTTTCGCCTAAAAATTCAATCGGGCGTTTAGAATAACGATTCAGATCTGCAAGAACTTTGGTAAGAGGGACTCCGTCATACATGAGACGACCGCCACGCCACGCACCTATATCCCTCGCAGCGACGATCGATACTTTGCGCAGGCCAGTGTCCAATCCCGCACTTATTGTTTGACCCGGTTTTAGTTTTTTTCTAGAAACCAGTGACGTGGGTTTACTGCGAAGCATATAAGGAAAAGACACTTCAACGTAGCCTTCCGCTACTGCGACAGATTGCTGATCTTCGAATGTAGTGACATCGAATTCCGTTCCAAGCACTTCAATTTTCATGTGGCCTGCAGACACAATAAATGGACGTCTTATGTCTTTTTCTACGTCAAAAAATGCTTCTCCAGCATTGAGTCGGACTGATCTTTCTGCCTCAGAGAATGAAACAGAGATTTGAGAATCCGCGCCGAGAACTACTTCCGTACCGTCTGAAAGTAGCACGACATCTAATTGTCCTTTGTCGCTTGAATAAACTTTTAACTCATGGCTCAAAGAAGCCTGCTGAGGGTCCATTTGATTGGGCATGAGCATGACTGATAACAATACAATCGCTATGACAATGGTTGCAGCGATACCGTACCAGGGCACATATCTTAAAGTATTAGCTTGCAGAATAGATGAAACATGCGCTGAGGAATGTCCGTCCACATTTGTTTCCAACGTCTTTTCGTCAATCTGTCCAAATGCTTCCCACATCGTGACTGCACGTCCATAAATCTCTTCGTGCAATTCACTTTGATCTAACCAGTCTTGAAACTGCATTTCGACCATTTTGTCTTTGTCCTGACTGGTAAGTCGTCTTCTCCACGCAATAGCTTGTTCGTATATTTCCCTTTTGTTTACCTCATTATTCATGCTCAGGTGTTCCAATCCTCATCAAACAATAACGCAAGGTCAGCTGCTGCTTTATTAATGTGTTCATCCGCAGTCGATCTGCTAATTTTCAGGTGACGCGCGACTTGCGATACATTTAGCCCTGAAACTCGATGCAGTACAAACGCTTTGCGACGCTTGTCTGACATTCTTTCAAGTGCTTGATTGATCTTTTCTATTTGCTGTTTAGCAATGATAACTCTATCGGGAGACAAATCATCCTGTTTGATTGGGAAAAATATGTTTTCCAGTTCAAAATCATATTTACAGCGTGTTTCCGACGCGCGACGACCATTAAAAACAAGGTTTTGCGCAGTGCGCCATATAAACGCTTTCAGATTGCGTATTTTATGAATTTCAGCCTTTTCAATGACTTGTTGAAATGCCTGTTGGGAGATATCGTCAGGATCTGGCGGCCCATTTCCATACATCTTCCGCAGTGTCGCTGAAAGCTGTGAAGCATAGGTCTTGTAGAGGCTTTCGATTCTAACCGATTCTACTTGCGCTAATCCTAAGGTTTTCTGAGACGTTTTTTTATGTAACGCTTCACCCATAAGCCTATCAGATACGTTCCTATTCTAATTATTGTTCCATTGTGCTTTTGTAAGCGATACGAAAACTGCGCAAACCGTGTCTTATCTTAAAAGGTTACGGCGTACACCAGTTTCTTGCTATCAAGTTATTCAAGCGAATGACAATCATTATTATTTAATAGATAAAAATATAGACCATAACGTTCAAATAAATCAAAGGAGACGAAAACAGTGTCCCCCTAGATACCCAGAAGAGAGTTTTAGTGCCGATTCTCTAAACCCGAAATACGTGCTGTCAAGTCCTGTTACTTCAACCTCTTCGACCAAAAACTACAGATACAAAATATCCGGCCGATAACCAAAGGTTATGAAAGAGCATTGTTTTTTTATTCTTTACGCATCACTCTAAGGGGAAGAGCTAATGGCTTGGTTCAGTTTCGACAAAAAGCAACAAAAAACAACAAATGAATACTCGGTCCGGGTTGAAAGTATTCGCAGCAGTGGAATCAGCCAAGAGCGCCTAGCTGGACTCAAGTTTGACGTCGGCAACAGTCCACTCGTGATAGCTTTTATATCGCCCAACGTCGATTTTACATCCACTTTAGATAGACTTAAATCTGCGATGCCGTTTGCCGACAAAATTATTGGCGTGATGACGGCAGGTGAACTCAGTTCGTGTGGTGGAAAGCTATATCACGACGCTGATGGTGCCTGGGATAACATTGTTGTACAAAGCTTCAGTCCAAGCTTGTTTGCCCATGTTGAGATCCGCTCAATCCCGCTGCACTGTGAGGACATGCGCTCAGGCAATATTACCCTTAGCCGCAAAGAACGCGTTGATCGCATTTGTAACGAATTCAAGAAACTGTCTTTGCCATTTGAAGTAAATTATCAGGATACGCTGGCGCTCACCTTTTTCGATGGCCTCTCTGCAAGTGAGAGTTTCTTCATGCAAGGACTTTATGCCAGCGATCGATTCCCTTGTTATTTTGTTGGCGGCTCTGCTGGTGGCAAACTCGATTTTCAAAGTGCACTTGTTTATGACGGCAATAGCATTGCTCACAATAAAGCGGTTGTCATCTTTGTGAAAATGATGCCAGAAGTGCGTTATGGTATTCTTAAATCTCACAATTTCGAGCATTCCAATACATCTTTCACCATTGCAGAATCGGATGTACACACGCGCACGGTATTTTCTGTCTTGCGTCAAGGAAGCAATGAACTTGTCCCATTTGTGGACGCACTTTGTTCACACTTAAACTGCTCACCCGAAAACCTTCAAGACAAACTAGGTAAGAGCTCATTTGCAGTCGAAATTGGTGGTGAACTCTTTATCCGCTCAATTGCCGCTATCGATCTAGAGAAGAAGAGCGTCAGCTTTTTCTGTGATTTGGATTTCGGTGATGAACTGCACTTTGTTAACCCAAAAGACTTCGGTTCGGCAACGCAAGACGCATTTCGACAATTTATGCAAGGCAAACCAGAGCCTATTGCAATGATCGCAAACGATTGTATTCTCCGCCGATTAAATAACAGCGATAGCCTTGGTCAGGTGTCTGCTTTTAACAGCACCCAAGTCGCCGGGTTTTCAACCTTTGGTGAACTGCTTGGCGTACATATGAATCAAACGCTAACGGCGTTGTTTTTCTTCCATGTAGAAAATGGTGAATCATTTAACGATGCTTATGCAGATCACTTCCCAATCCACTATGCTTACTTTCGCGAATACTATCTGCAGCAACGCATTAATAGCCTCGAGCGCATGAGCCAGTTGCAGGGTCAGCTTGTTGAATATATGGGCAAGTACCGTACGTTGCTACACAATGTGACTGACAGCTTTACAAGTGTCTCAAGCTACGCTGACCAAACAGGCTCAGTCTTGACAGATATTCAGCAGCAGTTTTCTGGATTTTCCGCAGATATCGAAACGCACAGTGACGAACGTAAACACATGCACACGACGGTGACAGAACTTAGAGATAGCTCCGAAGAAGTCCTAAAAATCATCAATGTTATATCAGGCATTGCCGATCAAACCAACTTACTGGCCCTGAACGCAGCTATCGAAGCCGCTCGCGCTGGTGATGCCGGAAGAGGCTTTGCTGTGGTTGCAGACGAAGTACGACAGTTGTCGTTAACCACGCAAGACAGCTTGAGTAAAACCGGTGATACCATCAATGCCGTGACAGGCGCAATCGGTTCTATTAAACAGGCTATCGACAATACTGAGTCGTTCTTAGGACGCATAGCCGAAGGCAATGACAATCTGAGCACAGAACTTACTTCACTTGTCAGCTCTTCGATAGATGCAGGTGAAGAAGTCCGCACGAGTTCATCACACATTAATGACATGATCAAAGAAATTGATCAGATAGATAATGAAGTAGATGCTATTCAACGTTTAGGTTCGATTAGCAGCACTCGCTAAAGAATGCGTGCCAAAAGTCTAAATAGGTACTGTCACCTAGATTCAGATAGTAATAGTAGTTTACTCAAGCGACCACGCACCTTAGTAGATAGCCCTGAGTTCAATGCCGAAGGTTCGTGGATCATTGACATTGAAGGTTTGCGAGGTTCCGACTAGCGGTTCGATCAATCCTGTAGCCGAATTGACTCTTGCCGTGTTGATGCGCGTTGCAACTCGCTCATCGAAAAGGTTGTCTGCAAATAGCGATACTTCAATAGAGCCAAAGTTGTAACCAATGCGACCATTTACAAGTAAGAAGCTGTCCGTTTCATTTTCTTCGAGATTGGTAACGTCTGAAAACTGAGAGCTAGTATAGGCAGCGTTTGCACTTGCGAAAAAACCATTGTCGGCTTCGTAAACAAATCCTGTTGCAGCGGTAAACCTTGGAGCTGCTGGAAATTCATTGCCTACAAGGTTTTGGAACGGGCCTGTAGCGGCGAACGGAAAATCCTCGAATTCTGTTTCAAGTACACCTATTGACGCAAATACATCGAGGCCTTTCCGGATGGTTATCTGGGCACTGGCCTCCAGGCCGTATAACGAAGACTCTCCTGCATTCAAGGTTTCATCATCCAGCACTGTGCCCGACGCAAGTATGCGAACCTGCTGATCGGTCCAATCAGTGTAGAAAGCGTTAGCGTTGAACACAAGATTAGCCAATTGAGGCCATTCTGACCGTAAGGCGAATTCATAATTGGTGACAAATTCAGGGTCGAAAGTTCGAACCTCTGTAATACCGGGATTAGATGATGGTGTAAATACAAATGCACCGCCAGCGCGATAGCCACGAGCAATGGTGAAAGAGACCGAACGGAATTCATCCAGGTCGTATTTAATGCTGGCACGAGGCAGAAAGGCACTATAATCCGCTTCTCGTGTAGGTTCAGTATTGTTTGGAACAATGAAAGTACAGGGTAATCCACCTAAACCGGGTATAAATGGGGCGATGATGCATGTTTCCGGAATAGACACAGTGGAAGAAGAGTTGTTAAAAACGATGCTCTCGTCGTCATATCGTGCGCCAATATTAAGCGATAGTCGTTCTGTAATATCGTAGGACAAATCAAAAAAGACGGCGACGTTCTCGGTATCATTAGCAGTGGATGAGGTCGCGGCCAATATCGAATCCTCCGGAACCACAGGGAGACCGACCAATAATGGTGAAAACGTAAAGATGGAATCGGTGCTTCGGTGTTGATCGAAATAGTAAGCGCCAAACCATCCGGAAAAACGATCATAGTCAAATGCCGCCCGAACCTCGCCCGAGTGCACTTCGGCCTCCGATTCGCCATCACTGCCTATACCAAGGTCGAGAACGGACTGGGTGTCTTCGTATGTCCCTATCACTATGAGCGTCCAACTATCAGAAAGGTCATAAGAGGTATCTACCGTAAAACTGCGCACTTCAGTATCAATAAGGCGATTGAAATCGCCAAAGGTCTGTTCGCCAAAGATCGAGAAGTTTGCCGCGGCTGGGTCAACCGGGTCGGGTGGCACAATACCGTTCACACTGCCATTTTTTGTGTCGATGTAATTTGATATCAGCTCGACGCGCAAACCTTCCAAACTCGTTGGCTCTATCAATAGCTTGCTGCGAAGTGTAAGCGCTTCTTCTACTCTGGCGGAACGGTCGCGAACAATATCGCGAATACCATAGTCGGCTTCGCGGTAGTCGGCAGCAATTCGGAAGGCTACCTGATCTTCAACAATCGGTCCGGTGACCATACCGGAGAACTGCTGAAGGTCCTGATTTCCAAAGATGGCTAGACCTGCGGCTCCGAAATCGTATTCGGGATCCGCTGTGTTGATAACAATGGCTCCCGCCAGAGCGTTACGGCCCTGAATGGTTGATAGCGGGCCGCGTAAGATTTCAACCTGCGCGATATCCCATAAATTGCTGGCACCTCCAAGAGCAACTTCAGAGACTGGAGCCGAGTCCACATAAACCTGAGAGGTTTGTCCTTCGCCAGCGAAGCCAACACCACCTAGCTGTATCCCCCTCACAGACAAACCTGCCAGCGAGCTTTGACCAAATGTTGAAACATTGGGGGTTCTAAGCAGAATATCTTCGACATTAAAGAGCTGTTGATTTTGAATGTCGTCCGCCGTGATAACGGAAACAGAGGTTTGTGTTTCTTGCACTGTCAGATTTCGCTTTGTGCCAGTAACGCGGATTACCTCCACATTCCGAACCACTGAGTCATCTTGATCAGATTGTTCTGTTACTGGTGGCGATAAGTCTTTTAGCTTTGTTTTTATTACAACACCTCTCTCGGTCATAATGTAGGTCAGCTCAGTATCCAAAAGAAGGGCATCTAGCGCTTGTTTCAACGAAAACTCACCTTTTAAAGCTGGAGCTTGTTTATCTTCGACCAATGAGCTTGAGCTCAAAATGGGTATGCCAAAGGCTTGAGAGATCGCAAAAATGGATTCACCAAGAGAAGCATAATTGAGATCAATGGATAGAATTTGATTTGTTGCTTTGAATTCAGATTGCTCTGCCTGCACAGTGACGGCTGCAGAGAGTATAAACAGCGCCAAAGCGATCGTGACAGCCCAAGTCTGTCGAGCAAAGTTTCGTGGTTGTGTAAGCATGGTTTCCCTTTCGTCTTGTTTTAATGAATGCGTTATATTCGCATTTACATTAACAAGACAATCCGACAGCAAAAGGTGAACCCAGTTATTGTCAGTTATTTCCTAACTGTTTGATTTTAATATGATATGGATCGCTATAATCCAACTGCACCGGGTACAGTTTTGTGAGCGTGAACAACATTGAATCAATGTCATTAAGATTAAATGAAACATTGATTTTGTTATTGAGCATTTCATCGTCAATGCCTTCCAAGGTGATCTCTGTATCGGAGAATCGATTAGCGTCTGCAATAACTTCACTTAAGGTAGCGCCTTGATAGAACACCATATCCTGCCGCCATGCACCGATTCGCTCCGGGTTTACGCTGGTTACCGTTGACAACCCAGAGTGACTGGTCGCGGATATCTTCTGCCCTATATGCAGGACTTCATTGCCAATCAGGCCTGACGGCTTATTGTTTAACACCAATGGATAACTGACCTTGACGCTACCTTCAGATACACCCACTCGTGCAATACCACCGTTGTGACGCACTTCGAAAACAGTGCCCAAAGCCTCAGCAGTCAGTGAACCGGTTTTGACAAGAAAGGGGCGGTTAGGATCATGGCTGACTTCAAACAAGACGGCACCCTGATTCAAAACCACAAGACGTTCGTTCGCGTCAAATTGCACGATTACTTCGGTATCA
>JBCDMA010000127.1:0-10726 GCA_038744645.1 Pseudomonadota bacterium
GCATTTGCAGTGGAAAAATCAGGCGTATTTAAATTAAACACAAGGTAATCATTTTGCATGAAACCACTAGGAACACTGCGTTCCACCGTCGCGCCATTGGCAATGGTGCCTACCGTTGGCGTATTGGATACGATTCTTGAGCCGTCATTGCCCTGGGCACCGAAGCCCGACACCACCAATGACCCTTGCGCCACAGCATAGACTTCTCCGTCCAATCCTCTAAGAAAAGTTTGAACTAATGTGCCGCCTTGTAAACTATTGGCAGAGCCAACGGATGATACGGTTACGTCTATAGATTGACCCGGTTTGGCAAATGCGGGTAAATCAGCGTGCACAGCCACAGCGGCAACATTTTTCATGTTAGGACGTACATTTGCATCCAATGAAATACCAAAGTTGCTTAACATGGTTCTGAATGACTGCTCGGTGAAAGGGGTGGTTTCGCCGGTACCAGGTAAACCAACCACAAGGCCATACCCAACGAGCTGATTCGACCTCACCCCTTGAACTGATGCTAAATCTTTGATCCGACTTGCGGCGTTTAATGTCTGTGACAGCATGAGTAAAACACAACACAAGCCAACCACACTCATTGTATGCTTTGAACTTCGATAAATCGGTTTCATAGTGGCCACCATCGAGAGTCAAAGAAGCGCGTTAACCACCCTTTTTCCTGAGATCTTGCAAAAGTACCTTTGCCGCTATATTGGATGCGTGCGTTGGCAATTTTGGTTGATGCTATTTCGTTAGTTGGGGAAATGTCAGCCGCTCTGATAATGCCTTCTAAACGGATGTATTCGTCACCACTATTGAGGGTCAACCACTTTTCTCCGCGAATTTTCAAACTCTGATTAGGCAGCACTTCCACAACGGTGACGGAAATGTTTCCGCGCAGTGAATTACTCTGATTTGCCTGTGCATCGCCAGTGAATTCGTTACTGGAATCTATACCGAGCTGTATAGCTTCATTGCCGATTCTAATGGCGTTTCCACCAAGTCCAATAATGGGCTGAGATTCCAACACGGTTTCTTTAGACGTGCTTGTACCTGCGCTTTTACTTGCATTGGTATTCTCTTGCAGCGCAACCGTGATGATATCGCCAACATGGCGGGCTTTAACATCAGAGAATAAACTGCTCGACGTCATCGGTGTGAAAAGACTGCCGGTATCTGCGAGTTGTGATTTTTTTACAACAGGGGTGACAGGCGCATAGAAAGGATCGTTCGCAACGGGCGCCATATTATGTGTAGCACCGCATCCTCCGAGAAAAAGAAGCGTGTTAAAAACAATGATGCAGTTTCGCATAAACATATTAATCCTCAGTCAACTAAAGCTGCTGAATGACCTGACCTAACATCTGGTCAACCGAACTAATCACCTTCGAGTTCATTTCATACAAGCGCTGACTTTCAATGAGGTTGACCAACTCTTCTGTTACGTTGACATTTGATGTTTCAAGCGCGCCTTGTTGCAGTGAGCCGATACCTTCTAAACCAGGGATCCCTTGAATTGGCGCACCGGATACTGCCGTTTCTAAAAACAAGTTTTCACCAATCGGCTGCAGTCCTGTTGGATTAATAAAATCGGTAAGATTGATTTGACCGATTGCTTGAGGTTCTGCTTGCCCCTGAAGTTGGGCAGAGACTTGGCCATCTTGAGAAACGGTAATTGCTCTGGCATCCGGTGGCACTGTTATGACCGGCTGTAATACATAGCCAGCGCCAGGCGTAACCATTTGTCCCTGGTCGTTAAGGGTGAATTGGCCATTGCGCGAGTAAGCTGACGTGCCATCGGGCAGTTGTATCTCGAAGTATCCACTGCCGTTAATCGCCATGTCATATTGATTTTCAGTGGTGATCATTTGACCTTGCGTATGTGCTTTTTGCGTCGCGACGACTTTCGAACCCGCGCCGAGCATTAAACCTGAAGGCAGCGTAGTATCAGCAGACGATCGACCACCAGGTTGATTGATGGTTTGGTAAAGCAAGTCTTCAAATACAGCGCGGTCCTTTTTAAAACCAACAGTGCTTGCGTTTGCCAAATTGTTTGATACCACCGACACATCGGTTTGGGCTGCATCAAGTCCCGTTTTGCTGATCCATAACGCTGGGTGCATATTATTACCTCCGCAGTACCGTACTGCTGTTTAAAACATTCTCAATAGCTGGTTGCCGCGCAAGCTTAACTGGTCGGCGCGGCGCATCATCTTGACTTGCATATCGTAGTTGCGTTGCAAAGAAATCATCTCCACCATTTCTTCGATCGGATTGACATTAGAACCTTCCAACATGCCGGATTGCACCTGCACATTAATATCTGCTTCTGCAATTTGCCCATCAACGCGGTCAAACAAGCCATCAGCTCGTCGTTTGATTTCGTTCAATTCAGGGTTTACCAACTTCAACTGATCAACTTCAATCCCGGCATTTAATGGCGCACCAGGTAACAGTGCAGAGATAACGCCGTCAGAAGATATAGTGATGCCGCTGACAGGCGTTGGCAATACAATAGGTCCATTGACACCCAAAACCTGATTCCCGGCTGAATCTTGCAGCACACCTGTAGTCGACGGAAAGAAGTTGCCATCACGGGTATAGGCCTCCTCCCCCTGCGGAGTAAGTACACTAAACCAACCGTCGCCTTGAACAGCAACATCGTAATCTCTGCCCGTGGGAATAAGTGGCCCACCTTCGTAACGATTAGATGGGTTTTCCGTCATGTTAAAAACGCGTGTCGGGAGTCCTTCACCGAAGGCAGGCATTGCTCTGGCTTGTTCTAGTTGCGCCCTGAAACCAGTGGTTTGGGCATTTGCAAGATTGTTTGCATGTACTGATGTTGCCATCAAGTTTTGGTTAGCACCACTTGCAGAGATATATAAAAACTTATCCATAAACTGCCTCTTTCGATAGCACTTTTCCGTAAGCGCCTTTTACCGTTATTAATGCGTCTAATATTTGTAACTTAGCAATTCAAATGCCATCTTTCATGACGTTGGAAATTCAAATATCTTAAGGGGAAATGGGATACTGACTTGTTACTGACCATTTAAACAATGCAAAAAAGCAGGGGGAGGCCGCCTGCTTTTTTATGTTTTTTCTGAGCGTTTGTGGTTATCCAAACACGACATCAAATAAAGAGTGTTTATCTGATATTCAATATGGTTTGGTTAAGCTGGTTGTTAATTTCAAGCGCTCTTGAATTCGCCTGGAAGTTTCGCTGCGCGATGATCATATCGATTAATTCGGTGGTTAAATTCACGTTTGCCTGTTCCAATGCAGAAGAATTCACATCACCAAAAGTTCCTGTTGTAGCTTCACCTGCTAGCGCTTCACCTGATCGAATACTCTCTTTCCAATTGGTACCGCTTTGTTGCGTTAATCCTTGTTCATTAGCGAAACGCACAAGCGCTACACGCACGATAGGTTCTGACGTACCGTTGGAGAAAGTTGCTCTCACCAATCCATCAGGTGCAATGTCAATACCCGTGAGCCTGCCTACGGGTAATCCGTCTTGCTCGAGTGACGTTACTTCAAAGGGGGAAGCGAACTGCGTCGGCTCATTGGGATTAGCACCTGCGAGGTCGAGATTAAAGTCGATCGTAATTTGTTGCGTATCATCCGAGCCGTTAGACAACACAGTGCCGCCTAGTTCGACCGTTTGAATTTTTAAATCCGACTGGCGTGCACCATCTGCAGATTCAATATCAATGAAATCACCACCTTCACTGAAACGTATTTTAGATGCTGTTGCAGGAAAGCCCGACGCGGTGCCTACTGAGTTTACAGCCGTCAAGGGATCACCTGGGTCACTGCCATCTGCGTTGGTAATATTCACTAACTGGTCGTCGATAGATGCTACAACATACCATTCATTCACAACGGCCGGATCGTTATCCTTGATAAAGAAGTATGTCATAACGTGTGAATCACCCAAAGAGTCATATACGGTGACGGAAGTCGCCGCATTATAGGTAAGCGGATCGGTTGGATTAAACTGTGTCGGGTCCAGCACCTGATCCCCTGCAGGCAGATTAAATCTTACATCGACTTCTGAGGTTGCTTGAGGAGAGCCAGACGAATCAGGTATACGCACAGGTATTGTTGTACTCAATGCCACCGATGAAGAGGTACCATCCGGGTTCACTGGAAAGCCAAGTAAATTGTCACCCGTGGAATTTACCACAAAGTTATCATTGTCTAGTTTGAATTGTCCTGCACGCGTAAATGAGAAATCTCTAGAGCTCACTTCAGGTACTGTCGCAAAAAATCCATTTCCTGTTATCGCCAAGTCCAGTGCATTATTTGTAAACTGCAATGCGCCTTGACTAAACTGTTGAGAGACTTCCTGGGTTAGCACACCATCGCCAACCTTTGTTCTGCCAGCGCCTAATAGAGACGCTGCGTATACATCGCCAAACTCCGCGCGAGATTCTTTAAAGCCGACTGTATTTACATTTGCAATGTTGTTGGACGTCGTATCCAAATCTCTCTGCGATGCAGAGACTCCGCTTAACGCAATGTTAAATGACATAAATTACCCCTTTATGAATTGCCGATTTGAATGACATCATCCAGTCTTATACTGACATCACCGTCTAAATTAAGTATCACACCCTGACCAGAGCTGGTCAGACTGACGCTATCCACGTGGCGATTGACTGCTGTTGGTAGCGCGGTTGTTTCACCTAGCACATTGCCTTCCACCTGCACTAGATAATTGCCGGGCGGCATAGCATTGCCGCTGTTATCTGTGCCGTCCCAATTAAACTCAATATTGCCTGCGGGTTGTGTGCCCACATCAATCGTTCGTACGATGGCGCCTGAATCATCCAAAATTTGAATACTGGTATCCTGAGACGTATTTTCATTAATGATGACGCCAGATAAGCCGCCATCAGCCGAATCTTTGTACCCAATATTGCCATTGACAAGCACTTGCTGTCCGATGAGCGAAGACGCTTGCAATGCTTGGTTTGATGTCATCGAAGCGGCGAAGGTTGAAAACTGCTCATTTAATTGGGATATACCGTCTGCGGTGGTAAAGGACGTCATTTGTGCAACCATCTGATCGTTATCTACTGGCTTCGTAGGGTCTTGATTGGCGAGTTGCTCAGTCAGCAGCGCAAAAAAGTCTTCTTGTTTTAGCGTCTGTTCCGTCCCGTCTGAAACAGGAACTTCTGGCTCAGTGTCCCAAAAGAGCTCCCTATTTAAGCCGCGTTGTTCGAGTATATTCATACTAATAACCTACTGATTGCTTTTTTATTTGATGGCGATAACTTACGTACAGCATTCATCTATTACGCACTTATTGCTCACTTATTCCTATTAACTAGCAATTACCGATCCTATTGAGATTGACCGAGTTGCAAGACACGTCGATAAATGCGTTTTGTTGTATCAGCAACCTGCACATTTGTTTCGTATGCCTTTGCTGCCGACATCATGTCAGCCATCTCTTCAATAACATTTACATTGGGCCTGAAGATGTAGCCTTCTTCGTTTGCCAGTGGATTGTGCGGTGCATAATCCATTTTGAGCGGCCGAGTACTTTCAACGATGCCTAGAACTTTTACACCCACGCCTTTTGACTGTTCGCCCGTTGCCTGCTCTAAGGCAGCGGCAAATACTGGGTGCCTTGCTTTATACGTCGTATCGATGCTGCTGCTTACACTGTTTGCATTTGCGATATTACTGGCAGTTGCATTTAAGCGAACGTTTTCAGCGGCCATGCCAGTACCGGAAATATCCATCACATTAAATAAGCTCATTATTGACCTCCAGCACTAAGCGCTTTCTTCATGCCGCTAAAACGCCCGTTTAAAAACATCAAACTGGCTTCAAAACGCATGGACGATTCCAAAAAATTGTTTCTTTCTACTTGTACATCAACGGTATTGCCGTCTCCAGTGTCTGGCTGATCGGGTACTCTGTATTTTGTCTCTGGTGAAAAAGATGGCGATGTATCTATGTGTTTTTGATGTGTTATTGACAATCCTTTTTGACCACTATTTGCACGCTTCAGCGCCATTTGAAAATCAATGTCTTTTGCTTTGTAACCTGGCGTATTGGCATTGGCTAGGTTACCCGCAAGGATTTCCATTCGCTGCGATCGAACATTCAACACATTGTGATGAAAGTTGGTGAGCTTTTCTAAACTAATTGCCATAGTGCATATCCAAAAGTACTGTTCGCATTAATCTGATGACGCTGTCACCGGATATCCGCGTGCTTGATATGTTGGAATAAGAGCAAACGTTGTGCCAACCAAAAATAAGTATTTGGAAAGCGTTACCCGCCACCTACTGGCTTGGCAACGCAAATAGCCTACAAGCGCTTGTAGAAAAGGCCTCGCTGTTGTTTCACCATTTGAAACAGATGAGCAGATACGCTTGCAGATTCTGCCGCGCCAAGGAATAAATATCGTTCTTGCGGCAATAAAGCGGAAAACTTTTGCAGGATCCTGGCGATGGTATCATTGTCGAAATAAATCAATACATTCCTGCAAAATATAACATCAAAGGTACCCATCGCATCGAAAGCGTCGAGCAAATTCAATTGTTTGAATGTCACCAGGCGTTTGACGTCTTCGTTTACATGCCAGCTAGTCGCTTTCGACGTAAAATGTTCAGTGAGTCGCTGCTGACTCAAGCCTCTAGACATTGCAAGGCTGTCAAATATACCTTCACTGGCGATGTTCAATACCGGGAGCGATATGTCTGTTGCCAGTATTTCGATATTAGTAAACTGATGCTTATTCTGTCTCTGATATTCAAAGATAGTCATCGCGATACTGTAGGGCTCCTGCCCTGTCGAGCATGCAGCGCTCCAGATACGTAGGTTCTTGTTGGTGTTAGTAAGAGCAGGTAAAATGACTTGGGATAAGATATCAAAGGGATATTCATCACGAAACCAATAGGTTTCGTTGGTCGTCATGGCAAATAACGCTGCTTCTTGTAGGTCCCTTGATATGCCTTGTGTAATGTCGGAGATTAGCGTGTTGAGTGAATTATAATTGTGTTCGCGCATCAGCTTGGACAGTCGACTCTTGACAAGGTACTGTTTGTTAGCGCCCAGATTTATGCCCAAACGTTGATTGACAAGTTCGGAGAAACTGCAGTATGCCTGTTGGGATAAGTCAGCCAAAATCGCTCCACAGCTTTTCACATAGCGTTAGCAGGCGCTATAAAAAATAGCGTATTTTCCTTAAGGCTGAATCCACTTTTGTACAGATTTAGCAAGTTCGTCTGGGTGGAATTTCGCAATGAAATCATCAGCACCGACTTTTTTGATCATTGCTTCATTAAATACGCCACTTAATGATGTATGTAATACCACTTTTAGATTTGCCAATTGAGGTAGATTTTTGATTTCTGCCGTTAATGTGTAACCATCCATTTCGGGCATCTCGATATCCGAAACGAGAACGCCAACCTTATCCGAAACATCACCAGTTTCTTCTGCAAGCTCCTTTAACCGATTGAGTGCTTCCAACCCGTTTTTTGCCATTTCAATGTCTAAACCAATGGCGGTGAGTGCTTTTTTGACCTGGTTCCTCGCAACAGATGAATCATCAGCGATAAAGATTATTTTGTCTTCGACGGAGCCTTTCATATCAACCAGTTGCGCAACTTCTTCACTGACATCGGTCGACAATGGTGATATTTCGTTGAGGATCTTCTCAACATCAAGAATTTCGATCAGCTCGTCTTCAACTTGCGTTACTGCAGTCAAATAACTCGCTTTACCGCTGCCTTTTGGCGGCGGAAGAATCGAATCCCAATTTGTATTGATGATACGTTCAACTGAGTTAACCAAAAAGCCCTGGACTGAGCGGTTATACTCTGCGATTACGATAAATGCTGAACTCAAATCATCAATCGGCGTGCCACCCGTCGCCATTGATAAATCAATCACAGAAATCGTTTGTCCGCGAATGTGCGCTATACCGCGAACGAGGCTATTCAGTTTTGGCATGGAAGTGAGCGGCGGACACTGCAATACTTCTCGGACTTTAAACACATTAATACCAAAACGTTGTTGCGTATTTAACCTAAATAACAACAGTTCCAGTCTATTTTGACCAACTAATTGCGTGCGCTGATTGACTGAATCCAATATTCCTGACATGTGAACCTCACTGAATGACGGCACCAAATTTGCTTCGTGGTGGTTAATGGTTGCAAACAGAATGCTGCAGTAACTACAAAACAAATAACGTAAAACGCGTTGCCAGATAACTTGAGCGTTCCCAATATCGCATTGCTTTTTGTTACGACGGCTAAACGTTCACTACTCCAGCGAACGTAAGGAACTAATTAAATGACACATACGACATATCAAAGGTTATCGACAACACTATGGACAGTCTTTATTTTATTTTCCGTTTTATTTACCCAGATAGTATTCGCGGCTGAGCGCAAACAAAGCAAAGCGCATGAATTACAGCAGCAGATAGAGGCTTTTGTATTTGAAAACCTGATTAATGAAGACGCTTCTGACATAAAACTGAACGTTAGAAAGATTGACCGACGACAGAAGATACCTGATTGCGCTGAACAAATAACGTTTGAAGCACTTAACTATTCACAGGATACATCCCATTTTTCTGTGAAAGCATCTTGTCCAGAGATCAATTGGTTCGTATTTGTCAATGTATCCATGGCGAGATTGCAATCAGTCGTCGTTGCAACAACCGTGGTTGATCCAGGTCAGCTGCTTTCATCGCATTCACTCGAGATAAAACGCATCGATGTTAATCGCTTGAGGACAACCACTTTCTTACAGCCGGAGCAAATCATTGGGGCACGAGCAAAAAAAAGGATGAGAGAAGGCTCAATTATTACAACCAGCATGCTGTGTTTTGTCTGCAAAGGTGATCGAGTAACAATAACAGCAAGCATCAATGGCTTGTCTATAAAAGCAAGTGGCATGGCCTTAGAAGACGGCAATGTCGGCGATTCGATTAAAATAGAGAACATCACGACCGATAAAGTCATTGTCGCCAAAGTCCTTAAGCAAGGCGAAGTGCGCGTAGTCATCTAAACCGGTTGGTACAATCGGTGCATAGTGTATATCGAGTATCAAAAAACCGTCATTTTTGAACACCTAAACCCACAAGTAGCGTGACTTTACTGTCGCCCACGAGTAAATTAGTCAAAAAAATGTCAGGTTTCGAACTAAAGTAAGGAGATAAGCTGTCGATACAGTTACTGAAGTAACAATATTGGTGGTGAAACACTATGTCAATTAACAACATAAATAATGCGAATAAGCCGCAAATTGATGCGCAAAAAGTTGCTCAGCAGCAGACACAAAATCAAGCGTCTACTGGTGGTGTAGCAAGTAAAGGCAGCACGGGTGCTGGTTCTACTGCGGATTCAGTATCGCTTACACAGTCTGCTCAGCAGTTGTCTTCATTGCAGAAGAAAGCATCTGAAGCGCCTGTCAACCAAGAGAAAGTTGATAAACTGAAAAAAGCAATTGCTGAGGGTGAGTACAAAGTAAACCCTGAGTCTTTAGCGAAGAAAATCGCCGTTATTGAATCTCAAATCTTAGGGATTAGAGGCTAGGCATCTAGGAAGAACATGGCTTCAAGTTTAGAAAACGCAATAAACAAACAGCTAGAGCAAGTCAAAGCACTCAAGACGTTGCTTGAACAAGAGTTGCATCTCATTTCTTCCAGAGAGCCTGAAACGCTTATGCAGCTTTTAAAAGAAAAGGAAGAATTGCTGCACTCGATTGAGAGCCAGGATGAAGCTATAGAGATCCTTTACAATAGATTTGAAAGCACAGGCAAAGAGATCGATAACGAATGCCAGGATTTACTCGAGCAATGCAAAAGCGTGCTTGAAGAATGCAAATACCTGACAGAAATCAATGCCAGATGCGTTGAACAAGGACAACTACGCCTTGTGCATTTGAGAAATACCATGCTTGAACTACGTTCGCGTGAAACGATGACGTACGACAAAGCGGGAAAAACCAACGTCGGTGGCTCTGGCAATGGGTTTAGTGTTTAGTCAACACAAACGCGACCGCTCGTATTATTAACCATTATTTTTTCAATCCCAAACAGCTCAACCAATCAGCCCGTCTGAGTAAACTGATCGTATACCTCAATAGTATCTAATTTTGCCTACTTTCTGCGGTCGCGCTGTCGCTAAATAAAGATCGTGAACCACTGCCATATCCAGTTCTAACTCAGTGGCGTAAGTGTCTGTGCCTATGGGATAGGTTTTAACTACTCTTGCGCCGCGAATGACACCTTCTACTGATGCTTTTAGCTCATTGTTTGTTAAAACTAAATTTGCAAGCGATTGGTCGCCGTCTATCTTTTGTCCGTACACTTGCTCCGCTAATTCTCGATAGGCATCCAATTTCGATGCCTTTATAGCCAACAATCGCTTGCTATTTTCATCGTTACTGATCTGATTGCTGATAGGCGCATAGCCGACGGCTGAAAGGATAGGATAATGTTCGGGTTCAATTGTTTCCCACTCAACATGCTTGGTTATTAAGGAACCACAACCTGACACGCCGACCATCGAAACAATCATAAGCACCGATAACATGAATTGCGTTTTGTTACCGTTTTTAGACGTGTTAACCGCACAGCAACTTCGTACTTTATTGTTTCTATTTCCAGTTCCGTTCATATTGACGCCTTGAGTTAATAATCGTGTTGTCGCAAGAGAGCGAGTAAGACATTCACCACAGCGTTAGATGA
>JBCDMA010000128.1:0-10489 GCA_038744645.1 Pseudomonadota bacterium
CAGGCTTCAAACCGCCGGTGGCGCTATAACAAGCCCAATGTATCGCGTCGAGGAATTTTATCTGGGCGCCAATAAACTCAGTAATGTTGCCATCATGCTACTGGAGGATGAAAACCTCGGAGGAAATGACGGATTATTGGGCATGAATGTCCTATCAAAATTTGATTTCGTAGCTTCCCAAACCTCGGACGATGTCTTTCTAGTTCAAAAGTAATGCTTTCAGCATAACTCAATACTAGCCATTGAACCATTGTCGCAAACACCCGCGGCCACTCGGTCACTATATGTTGCAGATTTTTCACGCGATACCCTAGTATATTCATAAACAACTACGCTAAGAGCTTGATTTGATAACGTTCCAACTGTTGAACAACATTGGAGAAAAATACATGTTTGAAATGTATATCGTGGGACTATTTGCGGCAATTCACGTCCTTTTTGCGATAAAAGCGGCGACGTCCACTAAATTACTCAATCCTCAAAAACGCAGCAAGTGGATTATGTTGTCTCTCGCTTTTGGATTTGTAGGTCACTTTATTTATTACTCACTGCAATTAGATGACGAGTATCAAGCCATGCAAGACTAGCGCTTTGTTATGACTGACGGATAAGAAGCGCCGTCAAACCATCAGTAGGAAATACTTTTGCGGTTAATTTCGGTGCTTAGTCAACCAAGTTTTTAGGCATCGATTTTCTAAATTCTTGCCAAATTTTGCCACTTTCAACACCGTACTGTCTGACCACAGTTACAACGCGTTCGTATTCATTAGTATCCAACACATCAAGTAATTGCTGATAGTAACCACGTGCCACTTCTCGCGCGTTTTCGTTGGAAAAAAATTGACCACCAATACGGGCGTAAATGGTTTTGAAGCCATTCATCATCAGCACGTAAACAGGGTTATTCGATGCGAAGGCCAAGTCGCGATGCATTTGATAATCATGCTGAGCGAATTCAACACCGCCATCACCTACCGTTCGAAACCGTTCAATGATCCCCCTTGAATCCAAGGGGTTTTGTCGAAACGCAGCACGAATGAAGACAGCAGATAGGTTTGTTCTGGCGGATAAAAGATTGTCCAGCAGTTGCGGTTGGCCATCCTGGTCAAGTCTTGCCAGGGTTTCAAGAATATTTAAGCCACAGGTCTCCCAATAATTATTGACCTTTGTAGGTTTGCCATGCTGTATCGTTAGCCATCCATCTCTTGCCAGTCGCTGAAGCACTTCGCGAAGTGTCGTCCTTGTCACCCCAATCAATTCAGACAATTCCCGCTCCGCTGGAAGTATTGTGCCAGGAGGAAACCTACCGCTCCAAATGGATTCGACGATGTATTCCTCGGCAAAACCAGCAGGGCTTTGCGACTTGTAAATTATGCTCATGTCTTTATTGTTTTTACTTTTTATTAACTGATTGTACCAGATGATCGCGATTAGAAAAGTGTTTCAATCGCAATGCGTTGCTTTTTCTTGAAACTTCGATACATTACAATCGAGCAGCATGTGCACATGAGGACGCAGTTTTGGTATGGTTGGTTGAATGGAGTAAAACAAGGCTACCTTGGAGTATTCTATTCCTTTCTGCAGCGGGCTTGGTGCTATCTGCTTTGTACTTTCAGCATGTTCAAGATTACTTGCCCTGCGTGAAATGCATATACCAAAGAACTGCCGTGATTGGCATCGCTATCGCTGCCGCATTACCGATGATTTATCCTCATGTTGTAACGCGAGTATTTGCCCTTGTCTTTTGGCTTTACTGCGCGTTTGAAGGCTTTGTTGTCGCCAGTGAACATATCGACGTTATCTTTGATGACAGTATGTTTGTTGCACCTTGCCCTATTGCGCCAAACTTCCCCTCTCTTTTCCCATTGCACGAGCTATTGCCTGCAGTGTTTCAAGGACCAGGGAACTGTCTCGATAACAGCTGGCAATTCTTGTCACTTGGCATGGCGGAATGGATGAGAATAATTTTTTCAGGGTACTTTATTGTGGGCAGTGTTGTTTTAGGCACATATTTGATTAGATTTAGAAACATCAAATAAATACGGTACCTGCCTTTAATCGCGATCATTCAGCGGCCATAGCACAATATAATCTTCAAAGTCACGTAGGTTAACGTCTTTTTCACTAACGGTTTTTCCTCGCGCACTAATATCTACTTTGTGCATCTTTATTTTACGGCCATTGTTGAGCAACGGATGCCAGCTAGCCAGTCCTCTGCCCTCTTGCAAACGTTTGTAACTGCATGAAGGCGGCATAAAGTAGACGTCTTGAATATTATCTGGAGACAGCGTCACGCAATCTGGCACCAACGCAGAACGTTGCTTGTAGTTGGAGCAACTGCACGCATCTTCATCAAAAAGATAACACGCGATATTTGAGTAATACAGCTCTGTCTCATCCACTGGCGCTGTCGATGGGGCCATATCGTCACCTATATCTTCATCGTCGATGAACTTGTGCAAACAACATTTTCCGCATCCATCACAGACCGCTTCCCATTCTGACGAGTTGAGTTGATCAAGTGATTTGCTTTCCCAGAACTGGCTTTTTATAAGATCGGCAGTGTAAAGTGCGCGTAATGATGCTTTTTTATTGCCCATTTCGATGATGCTCTAGCAAACTCTCGACTTTCGGCGGCAACTGGAGATAAAACCCTTTTTCCTGAAACTTTTTCTCGAACTCAGCAACCTCTAGCCCGGCAAACGTTTCTCTATCTTGGATGTTTGCTACCAACACAAATTTTGGTGCTCCAAATGTCGCCATTAACGCCTTTGGCACCGCACTGAAGTCATCTTTTTTTGCGATGTAGAGATACGTATCAGATTTTTTTGGTGATTTATAAACTGCGTAAAACATCTGTGCCTCTTAACTCGCTAAAAACCACAGTCTCAATTTGATTTATCAACATTTCACGTCTCCATCCCGATAATAAATCGGGTTTGATTGCGCGTAAATCCAATTCATTGATATCAAACCATAGCCACTTGAGCACATCATTAATCTGTTTTTTTGATGCCATTAATGGCTCTGGAATATGTGTTTTTAGCGCATTTTCAGCCACGACCGATTTTATTGCATTGCCCACCTTCTTATACAGCGGAAAATCGTTTAATCGCTGTATCAGCGGAGGATAGCAATCTGATGTATCAGATTCCACTTGAGTGATTATCTCTAAGATCTTTGCTTCGTACAATCTGACTTGCTTGCCTGTAATGCTGTTAATTTGTGAAAGGAAAGCAACCGATCGCGGCAGCTTTATCGAAATATCAAGGACAGACTGTTCTCGCATAACAAAGTTAACGGCTATATTTTTAGTTTGTGCCTCAATGAGTCGCCACTCGGCCAATCGCTTCAAAGCGCACAAATTCTTTTGTTTAAGTTTCCAACTGTTTGAATACCCTAAATAGGCAAATTCTGCTGGCAACGGTTTAGCCTTCTTTTGCTCAATCAGCGTCACTTCTTCAAACAGGATATCGGACCAACCCTTGTCGTCAATGCGTGGCTTAAGATGCAAGTAAACCGCGTAAAGAAAAGTGACATCCGCAGCTGCATAATCCAGTTGTCTGTTACTTAAGGGCCTTGAAATCCAATCGGTTCTAGATTCCGCTTTATCCAATCTGATTCTACATATCTTTTCGACCAGATTCGCGTAGCCAATGCTATTGCCCAACCCAAGTAGATTTGCCGCAATTTGCGTGTCAAATACAGGTGAGGGAAATGCGCCGATGTTATAGCTGAGCGCGTCTAAATCCTCCGAGCACGAATGGATGATTTTTAGAAGATTTGGTTGCGTCAATACGGGTTTTAACGACGACAAGTCATCAATAGCTACGGTATCAATCAGGTAAACTTCTTCACCATCAAACACTTGCACCAATCCAAGCGCAGGAAAAAGCGTTCGCGATCGAACGAATTCAGTGTCTATTGTGATAAATTCAAGAGAGACAAGGTAGTTACATAAGGTTTGGAGTGTCTCAACATCATCAATGTAAGTGTGATTTTTGTGTGCCTTAGCTAAATCGGGCATCTAAGAGGCTTCGCTTTTTCTCAACTCTCGTCTTAAGGTTTTACCAACATTCGATTTTGGTAGTTCATCTACGAAGTCTATCAACTTAGGTACTTTATAGCCAGTTAACAGTGATTCACAATGTGCGATTATTTCTTCTTTCGTCAAGTAAGGATATTTTCTAACAACAAACAATTTCACAACTTCGCCGCTCACTTGGTGTGGGACACCTATAGCGGCAACTTCTTTTACCGCATCATGCATTGACGCGATTTCTTCAATTTCATTGGGAAAGACACTAAACCCTGACACCAAAATCATGTCTTTTTTTCTATCGACAAGGTAGATGTATCCCTCTTCATCGTATTTCGCCATATCCCCTGTCGCCAACCAGCCATCACACAAGATATCCTTGGTCGCCTGTTCTCGGCCAAAATACCCACGCATGACTTGCGGTCCTTTGACGTGCAATTCGCCTGGCTCACCAATACCTACAAACTTCCCATTGGGATCTGTGATTTTTATTTCAGTGTCAGGTAGCGGCAATCCTATTGAGCCACGATGACTTTTGTTTACGATAGGGTTGACACAAACGACGGGAGAACATTCAGTCAGTCCATAACCCTCAACTAACGTTTTGCCCGTCACTTCTTGCCAAAGTTCCGCGACGTCTTGTTGCACCGCCATGCCGCTGCATAGGGCGAATTTTAGGTCTTTGAAATCCAGCTCCGTAAACCCGGGCGAGCTTAGTAAATCGGTAAAAAACGCGTGATCACCAGTCAATACGGCAAACGGATTTTTTTTCAGCTCTCTAATGCAAGTTAGCAAATCTTTAGGATTTAAAATCAACAAATTGGGACAGCCATAGCTGAAAAATGTCAAACAATTGCTAGTTAATGCAAAGATGCGATAGAGCGGAAGTGCCGTGACAACGAGGTCAGTTTCTGGTGTGATTACACGGTCGAACATCTCTCCCATTTGCTCAAGATTTGCAACCATGTTGCGATGCGTTAGCATCGCGCCTTTGCAATCGCCTGTAGTGCCGCTTGTATACTGGATAAATGCGATATCGTCCCCATTGATATGCGGCTGCACAAATTCATGCTTTTCGCCAATGGAAAGTGCTTGAATGAACGTCACTGACGACGGTAATTCAAATTCCGGCACCAATTTCTTCACGCGCTTTTCATTAAAGTTAACAACAAATCGTCGAGGAGATGGCAGAAGATCGCCAAGTTGAGTCGTGATGATATTTTTGATTTTCGTTTTTTGTAAAACGTCGGATAGCAAAGAGGCATAGTTTTCCGCTATCACAATTGTGCTTACATTCGCGTCAGTAAGCTGTTGTTGCAATTGATTTGGCTTGCAATGGGGGTTAACGTTAACCACTGTCAATCCCGCCAATAACAATCCGTACATTGCTACAGGATACTGCATGACGTTAGGCAACATTAACGCAACAGTGTCACCTTTTTGCAAACCAATACTCTGCGTGTAACTTGCGAACTGTCTCGAAAGCAGATCGACATCGTCAAAGGTAAGCTTATGGCTTAGGTTTATAAAAGCGCTATTGGAAGAGAATTTTTTAACCGATGATTGAAATACGTCTACCAGCGAAGTGTACTTCTCGGGCCGCATACCGCTTATCATAGGTTTTTCATATTGGTCAAACCAAGTCTGCTCCACAGAAAATCCCTAAAAATATTGTTCTTAACTCGTGCGTTCGAAGGAATATACTAAAGGACTATATAAAAAAGTAAATTTTTTTTTACGCTTTTGTATTTATTCATCGAATTTACTTGATGAATAGTCATAAATCAGGAACTGACGTCAGGATAACTCTTCCGTCATATTGAAGAACGCACGGATTTGTTCAGCGACTGCCTGCGGTTGCTGCATGTGCACGTAATGACCGCCTTTGCACTCCTTTACATCGACTAACGCATCCATGACATCGACTCGGTTTGCCAAGTTGCGTTTCACTTTTTCAAATCCTTGTTCGCCAAGTACCAAAAGCATGGGTACCGCGATTGACGACAAGATGTTTTGTGCTTGTTTTTCTGTCATTCTCATGACGGACTTAGTGCGAAGTGATCGATCGCTTGACCATAAAAGACCTTCATTACTGTCTTCGCAATTTCTGCTCATGATCAGTCTACTAAGGCTCTCATCAATATCGCTAATGACACTACGTGCTTTTACAACTTGTGAAAAAGTCCGGTTGTCCTTTTTTTGCATGGAGTTCATTATTTGCATTCTCGATTCCATACTTGCCTTTATCTGGCCAGTTGTGGTCTGTTCATCTGCAGTCAACGGACCGCAAGCCTCAACAGATACAAGTGCCCTGATCAACTCCGGGTATGTCGCAGTCAAAATACTGCCTACAATTCCACCTAATGAATGACCGACTAAAAATACTTTTTTCTCTTTCCGCGTTTGTAAAAGGCTTGTAATACAAAGCGCTGCATCAAATACAAAATCAGTCAAATGATATGCATGTCCGTTGGCACGGTGGAAAGATTTCCCATGACCACACATATCTAGCGCGACTAGATTGAAATCTTCTAGAAACGGAGCAATGGGGATGAAAGATGCTGCATTATCAAGGTAACCATGTAGACAAACGACCGTGGGTTTATCATTCCTTTGATTACACAATCCGGTATAGGTAATGTCGGCGTGCGTAAAGGAAAAATCTTCAAACATCATCGAGCTTGTTTTTGCCTTTACTCAAGGTGAAGAATGATTGCAAAGACGTCTGATTTTACAGCTTCACTCATTGGTCGTCGTTTTCTTTGTCGTCTTTGACCCTTTCACCAATAGCACCGCCGTCTTTGTGTTTTACACGCACGCGTTGACGCGTAGGAAACTGCCAGAATGGGTCGTACCACGGGGTGATCCAACCGTATTTCGAAAACCCTCTATGGGCGGTACGAGGACCGTAAATACTTGGCGTATAGTGACCCTCTATTTCAACCTCAGACGTTTTTTGCCAAACGTAATACCCTTGCGTTTCGATAGATGGGTAACGATAGTTTTGTTCGCCGATCTGTCCCTGGATATTATTACCAATGTTACCTACGACGGTAATCAATCGACCTGACTCAATAACCAACGGATCTATGAATCCTGGCACCACAGCAATGAATCGGCCTGGACTGTTTTTCCCGATATTGGGTTTGCCGGTGTTTTGTGCATCGTAAAATACAATCTCTATTTCGGAATGATCGGGTTTGTTTTCGACTTTAACGATCTCACCACCCCATCGCGCCATTTGACCCGATTGTGGCGGTTTTAAATCTAGTGTACTTACTGATTCGAAATTCACGAGTTGTGCGCCTTCGTTTACTGCAATTTCGTCAGGTACGACTGCACAAGCACTTAAACCTGCGAGGAGAATGAGAAGGCATATCTTTTTCATTTGAAGCCCTTTTGTCTGCACTTACTTTATAGAGCGTTATCGACAATCAAAGTTCAAATGGCCCGCTTTTGAATACGGTTGAACCGTTTACGCGTAAAGGTCAACACCAAGCATTTGACGAATGGTTTCTTTGCGTTCATCTAATGCGACACTCTGATAACCCGATAACATTCGCTGCGCCTGCATTGTCATATTCGCATAAGCATTTGCTCTATTGAAAAGCATGTCCGCTTGCTTAAATGAATGCAGGTCGCCTCTTTTAATCAATTCAACATTGACGGCTTTATAATGATTATTCTGCGAGTCGCTTTCCAGCGTTTGTTTGTTGTGCTGGTAGTTGATAAAAGACTGTTGTTGCGCGCCTAAAACAGGGACTTTCATAGCTATTTACCTGGAAGCTTTTTCCACGTTACACGGTCCCTAACATAAGTAGGTGAAACGTCTTTTGCTGTTCCATATGTGCCTACCACAAGCGCGTTTTGGGCCAAAGGCAACATATATTTTGCGTTAGGATATAAAATTTCGGGGCGCAATGGCAAATTTTTTATCTCTAATTTGTCTTGATAAGCAACGATACCCGTACCTACAAGCTGGTCATTTAAAAATGCGTTCAACTGCAGTGGCAGCTTGTCAGGTGGCAACACATGTTCGCCAAGGACATCCTCAACAACACCTTTTGGTTGGCATTTGATATGCGCAAAATATGCCTCTTGCATACGCGCATCTATCATAGCCAACGATGATACTTGCTGATATTCGATGAAGTTCTCATACGCCATTGTCGCCAGCGTTGAAATGCCAACCACCGGGATATCATGCGCAAAGGAAAGTCCTTGAACGGTACTGGCTGCGATCCTTACTCCAGTAAAACTGCCGGGACCGCGACCATAAGCGATTGCATCCAGCTGCGCAGGTTTTAGTTGTGCTGCGTTGAGCAATTCTTCAATGAACTGGAGTATTTTCTGACTGTGCTGTTGAGGACATATCTCAAAAACAGCGTTCGTCTCGCCATTGTGTAAAAGTGCCGCGCTGCACGCTTCTGTCGCAGTATCGATGGCCAATATTGTTTTATTCATGTTCCATTTATCACTTGTAGGAAGGCTTCGACTTTATCAAGGGAACGGGTGCGTTGCATGTCAGGTAAACTGCTTAAAAACGTTTTGGCATAGGGTTTATTCACCAAGCGATTATCACAAATGATAAGTACCCCCCGGTCACTCGCGTCCCTTATCAGTCGTCCGGCGCCTTGCTTAAGGCCAATGACTGCCTGCGGGACCTGTATTTGATGAAAAGGATCGCCACCACCATTTCGGCAGTCTTTTACGCGCGCTTTCAACAACGGTTCATCGGGTGAACCGAATGGAAGCTTGTCAATCATAACACATTGCAGCGCATCACCTTTGACATCAACACCTTCCCAGAACGCGCCGGTAGCGAAAAGCGCCGCATTTTCATTTTCGATGAAATCTTTCAACAGTGATCGTTTGCTCGCATCGCCCTGGACCAAGACCTTTTGACTCGTTTTTTCGTCGACCAGAGCTGACACCTGGCGCATCATGTAGTGGGACGTAAACAGAAAGAATGCATTTCCTTTACTTGCTTTTAATAGCCTCAAAGCAACTTCGACAAGGTGGTCTTTCATTGATATGTCTGACACGCTTGGCAGGCCTCTCGGAACACAGAGCATCGCTTGCTTTTGATAATTGAATGGGCTTTTAACACGAGTGGAATTGGCCTCGTGTAAACCCATCTGAGTTGAATAGTGATCAAAGCTATTGCCGACACTCAGCGTTGCCGATGTAAAAATCCAGGCAGAATCACTTTTTTGAACAATATCCCCAAACTGTTGACTGATATTCAAAGGCGTAATGTGAAAGATAAGATGGCGTTTTGTTGTTTCAAACCAACGGCTCATGTGGGTTTGCATCGCTTGGGTTGTGCTTTGCAGCTTGCTTGCCCAGTCAATTAATCGCTCGAAATACCGGTCTAGTTCAGTGCTTCGACCTTCGTGTATGTGCGCCAAATCTGTCAATTGTTGCAAATTATCTGATAAGCGTTTCAACTGTTTCACAACATCTGGCCGTTGGATATAGGGCGCTAGTTCCGACCGTTGTGGTTCCGCACCAAAACACAACCTAAGATTGGCTAGCGCTTGCTGCGTTTTTTGCGCAACTAGGCTAAGCTGCGCCGCATCTTTCATTTCTGTTTTCTGAATCTTCTGAATATCCGAGAGCAAGTTATCAACCTGTCTGGTTGAGAAAGATACCCCAAAGTGTTCGCTGGCAATGTCTGGCAGCAAGTGCGCTTCATCAAAAACGATGGCATCTACATTGGGTATCAACTCACCTATTCCCTCTTCCTTTAACGCCAGGTCGGCAAAGAACAAATGATGGTTAACAACAATAATATCCGCAGAAAGCGCCTTTTGCCGCGCCTTGATAAGAAAACAATCGTCGTAGTGCTTACAATCTTTGCCGAGGCAGTTGTCTACAGTTGAGGTGACTAGCGGAGTGACGGGCGCATTCTCGGGTAATGTCGAAAGCTCGCTCATATCCCCCGTTTTTGTGTTAACACTCCAATGCGTTACTTCTCTGTACTGTTCGAGTGTTTGCTTATCCAATCTTATGTGGTCTGCGCCGTTGAGTCCCAATCTATAAATACACAAGTAATTTGCTCTGCCTTTGAGAAGCGCAGTGCGACGCGTGCTGTCCAGTGCATGTTTGATAAGGGGTAAGTCTTTAACAAACAGCTGCTCTTGCAAGTTTTTCGTGCCGGTAGAGACGATTGCCTTTCCATCAGATAAAAAAACCGGTACGAGGTAGGCAAAGGTTTTTCCAATGCCAGTACCTGCTTCTGCAATCAGTGTAGACCTATCGTCAATTGCGTCTGCGATTTGTTCGGAAAGCGATACTTGAGAATGTCGTACGCTATAATCAGATACCTTGCTTGCCAGCGTGCCATCTTCAGCGAAAAACGCTTGAACTTTGTTCATATCTTGTGGTTATTTAACTATCAATGTGATGGCGCTATCTGAACAGTACTTTTTCTTTGCTGAACCAATA
>JBCDMA010000129.1:0-10427 GCA_038744645.1 Pseudomonadota bacterium
GATTGCAAAAGATACGGTTCAGTTCCAGCGTTTATTACCAGGACCCATTGAAAAAGTATGGGCATATCTCGTTGATTCGGACAAACGCAAAACGTGGTTGGCTGATGGTGAATGTGAGTCGAAAGTTGGAGGTAAAATAGATCTGTATTTCAACAATAAATCATTATCGTCTTTAGAAGATGTAAGTCCTTCAGAAAAGTACAAAGATACCCCAGAGTGCGCATCTATTTGCGGTAAGGTGACCCATTTCTCTCCGCCGTTCAAATTAAGCTATACATGGGAAGGTGAAAACGAATTTTCAGAGGTAACGTTCGAACTTGAAGAGCAAGACAATAGAGTATTGTTAACGCTCACCCATAAGAAATTAGACAATGCAGATTTGTTGTTAAGCGTTGCGGCAGGTTGGCATACACATTTAGACATTCTAGTGGCTGTTTTAAGTGATTTAGCTCCTCTGCCGTTCTGGCAGCAACACAACAAATTTGAATCTGCATACAAAGATAAGCTGAAGCTTTGATAAAAGCAGGGTAGTTAAGACGCTAACTCATTTTTTACGCTTTGTTGTTTCGGCTTTCACCATAAAGATAGAGACTATGGTTTCTAAGATCCATGTCATGTTCTTCGGCAATTTCCATCAGTCTACTTCTGATAAGATCATCTTGAAATTCAATAACCTTGTCCGTTTTCAAACAAACGAGATGATAGTGCGGTTGGCGATCACTTAATTCAAAGACGGATTTCCCTCCCTCAAAATGGTGACGCTCAACTAACCCTGCAACATCAAATTGATTCAATACACGATAGACTGTTGCAAGACCAATATCCTGACCCTGCTCAATCAGAATTTTATACACTTCTTCAGCGCTGACATGCTGATTCTCAGGTTGCCGTAAGATTTCTAATACTGCTATTCGCGGGTGTGTGATTTTCAACCCTGCTTTTTTAAGTGCTTTGTTCTTTTCCACTTCGATTCCTAATATGCAGTAGAGTACTTCGAAAAGTAACAGTTGATAAATAATTGCATAGTTTGTGTGGGTATCTTATCACTTCATTTGAGGTATGAGAATGATTATTATTTACAAGCGGTTTTATCGGGCTGAATTTGCCAGGAAATGCTGTTGAAAGTTCTCCCAAACACAATTGTTATAGTCATCGTGGCGCTAAATTAACGATCGACTTCATACCAGTGTTTATCCAGTAGTTCACGGTTAGCTCCATTGATTGCCTGAAGCACTTTACACGGATTGCTGAAGTTGGTTAGAAAGTGCCAGTCGCCAAACTGATCAAATTTCCGGCACGATGTGGTGATGTATTCATTAGTGATTATTTTCAGTTTCTTGCCTTCTCTTTTCCCCAGTTTTTTCAAGCGGCATTGAAAATCAACGTCTTCCGCGATGTGTTTACAGGTGTCAAAACCACCCAAAGCCAAAAAATCTTCTTTACGAAACCAATACAATCCAAAAGAAAGCCCCATCATGGCCGCAGGTATCAACAATACGCCGTAACTTGCAACAATCCCTGGTGAATAACGCTCAGGACGAATAGTTACACCACCACCAATAAATAGACCAGTACATGCTAATTTCGCGATTTGCGACAACACGCCGCTTGACATCCAACTATCTGCATCAATAGTGACAACCCACTCCCCAGAGGCGTGTTCTACTCCCGCATTTCTTATCGTAGATATGTTCTTAATGTCTTCATGCACTATCTTTGCGCCGTATTCACGCGCGATCTGTTCCGTTTTATCGGTACATCGATTTAATACGACAACGATCTCAGTCGAGACACCTGCAGGAAGCTGTTGCAACTTGATAGACGCGAGGCACTTTTCGATATACTTTTCTTCATTATGCGCTGGGATAACTATACTGATTTTCATTTTTGCCCCATTGGCCAGTAAAAAGGAAGTGAAATCGCCAAATGAACATTATCGCCATGAGACACGGAAAACCGCAACTGCGTTTTTTTACACTCTTGTGCCTATGAGAAACTTTACTGACTAGAGGTGCTAGCAGATTCCTGAAGTAAAGTGAATTTGTTGTTCGAATTAAACTGTGGCGCATATGAATAAATCAAATCTGTGTTCGATGATGAATATAAAAATACATCAGCATCAAAAAATAAATAGCGCTTTTAAATCAAGTTTACTGGTTTTCTGGAAAAACTATTGTAATGTAAGCCCATGCAAATTACTTGATAATAAGTCTCATTATTATTAAAGTGAGAATACAGCTACGATAAATATACTGCTTTGGAAAAACCTGCCGCCAGTACCTTAAGGGTGAATCACAAGACGTTACATTGCCGGAGTAAGAGTAATGGCCAGTGGTATGAACGATCTTTACCTATTGATGCCAAGCAGGCTAGATTTCTTTCTGCGCAACTTTGTGACGATATTTTTTGTACGGTAAGTACCTGCCACTTTGAGGAGGATTATTATTCGTGCATAGAATATGACAAACCAACCACGTTATTGATATTTGGGATCAAAGGGGTAAGCGATTTTTCCTTCTCTTCGAATGATTCTGCCTGTACCGTCAGACCCGGTGATGTGTGGTTATTCAGTGCGGGAAACAACACATTACTACGCAAAACGCCTGCTTTAACGCGTTCGAAAATGATAGTGGTGAAGTACGATACACAGCGATTAAAAAAAGCATTTTACCGCACCGATACATACAATTTCGATTTTGTGATTGGTAGTATGATGCGTTTGGGTATTGAGCAGTCCCCTGATGATTGGGTTGAAGAGATTGTGAAAAACAAATTGCTTTCTGTCAGCGATAGACTCATGGCAGAAGCCAAAGCATTGGAGTTAATCGCACAGTGGATAGCTCCTGCTTCACCGATAACCGAAAGCGATTCATTATCAATGCAGAAAGTGATTGCAGTGTTAACTGATAACCTCGCAACGCCTCCAACCTTGGAAAAACTGGCTAAACACGTCGGTATGAGTCATACAAAACTCAATCGACAGTTTAAAAAAACATATGGCCTTACTGTATTTGACTGGCTAAGACAGTATCGGCTGAAAAGGGCTAAAAAATATTTGAACGATCCCAAACAAGCGATCACAAGCATTGCGCATAACTGCGGATTCAGCAGTGCAAGCCATTTTACCCAGGTGTTTAAATCACATTTTGGCGAAACGCCGTCAGAGTATCGCACCAAACACGATTAACGGAGTTTAATCAACCTACATGCTAACAACAGTGCACATACTGTGATTGCGGCAATGTGGTAAAAAAGCGGTTTTTGAATCTGATAAGCGACCGCACCTAATATCGGTCCCATCGCTAAACCAGTGCCTTGACAAAGTCCGTTTATGCCAGCAATTCTGCCTTGCTGGAGCGTGGGTACTGAGCGGGTCATCAGCGATAGGTTTGCGGGCAGAAATAATCCAAAGCCAATACCCAGTATCGCCATGGCTACGAGTAACATCCTAGGGTCTTTAGAAAAAGCACAGCCGATCAAAGCCAATATTGATATTACAAAACCCAGCCGACGGACTACGAAAGGGTTGTTTCTCCTCACAACAAGACACAATTGTGACAAGATCATTGCGATCATACTGCTCATCATTATTGCACCGGTATACTGAATTGCTTGGTCAGCATTAAAGCTAAACACGTCCTGTAAATACCAATTTGTAATAGGTTGCAATGCGCTATAGATAGTTAAACCAACCAGCGTTGTAGTCCAGTAAATCACAAAGGGTTTATGATTGTACGGGGGAGGCTTTGGCACTGTAGTGATATTGGTTTCAGGCAATTTTGAGGCGACCCACAACGAGGAAAATAGCATGAGAATACCAAGTAAACTGTATCCTATAACTACATGTTGATGCCCACTTAACATTGCCAGAACGCCACCAAAAAGAGTGCCGATACCAAACGTAGCGCCCATTATAGCCATTGCAGCAATACGTCCTTCATTTTTTGAAACATCAGCGGCAATGGCCTGCGTTGCAGGTTTCAAACCCGCACTCAATGCAGCGTGAATGGTCCTAATGCCAAAAAGCAGAATTGCAAATAAACCGGGTGTAATTGCATGATGAGAGTCGAGTAGAGTCGCAAGAAACAAGGTTGTGATAGCTGATGATAGCAGACCAATAATCAGTACTTTCTTCCTGCCAATTTTGTCGCATAACCATCCCCAGACAGGCCCTGTTACTACCAATAAAATGGAAGAAAGGCTTAGTATTAAACCTACGCTTATGTCTTTAAGTTGCAAAACGCGTGCAATCGCGGGAATAGTAATTACAAAAAATGCGTGTCCAGCACCATTGAATATAAGCGCCAATAGAAGTGGATATAGCGTTTTTAGCAGCGAAACTTGCATTTAACGATACCCTATATCCAAGTCCATCGGGCCAAACGGTGTATTGATGGACTGATGTTCAATTTTGATAAATCCAACATCAGCCATTGTCTTGACAATTTCACATTGGCTAAATGAAACATCATTTCCATTTAGCGCAGGTATGAATCGACCAACAACATGGCGGGCAGGTTGCGTACGGTCGTTAAAAAGCCCTTCATGTATACTTACAAAACAACCACCGGGGGTTAGCGCTTGATAAATTTTAGATATTACTTCCTCCAAATTGTGGGCGTAATACAGCGACATGCTTGCAAAGACCAGGTCGAATCGCGCTGGAAGTGGCCCTTTATTGTAGTCGCCTTTGTGTAACGTAATATTCAGTGATTGCGAGGCAGTGACTTTAGCAATCTGCTCGATAACACCATCAAGATCAAACAAGTGACATTGTAGTTCAGGTGTTAGTTCTAGGAGTTTATTTGCCAAAGTTTCAGACCCTGCGCCAATGTCCAAGAAGCGCTTACAAGAGGACCAATGAGGAAGTGCAGTCAAGAGGTCCACATAAAAAGTGCTACTGACACTTCGGTGAAAAGAACGCAGATTATCCGTCGCGCTTCCCCAAAACTGCGGCCGGGAAAAATTGGTTTTGATGGTGGGTTGTCTTTCTTGAGTAGAGAGACTGTCGATTACATATTTACTGGAGCTAACTCTAATTGAGGTCAAATGTTGCAATGTCGGGATCATGGTGTCTTGGTGCGTTGAATTTAGCAACGTCCGATATCCATCAATGAGTTCGTAGTGGTCATCTTGCTTTGACAAAAGCCCAAGGCTGCAAAGTGCATCTAAAAAGAGCGCCGTCTTTCGATCGCACCACGTGTAATGAATTGCAACAGTCGCCGCTGTCTGTGGTTGCGCTAATAGATCAAAAATCTGAGATTCAATGCCCGCTAGAATGATTGGCCATTCAACTGCCGCATGCAATTTGTCCAGCAACTGACGTTGAGGTGAGTACGACATTCAATCACCACTCCGCTGATAATGATATGCCTGCGTACCTGGCAAGAGTATCCTCTACAACAATACCGACAGGCGTACGAACCGATCGACTGAATATTGTCTCATCAAAAATATTATTTCCTTCAAGAGTTAAGCGAATGTGCTCAAACTGGTAACCAATGCTTGCATCTACTGTTGTGTAGCGAGGTTGTTCGAGCGTGTTTTGAGCATCGAAGTAATACTTGCTGCTCCCGGCGACCACGGCGCTAGCAAACAAGCCAGTCGAATGACCATATTCAAATCCAAATGAATACGTGACATCCGGTGCCAGGGGCAGGTCATTACCCTGTAAATCTTGTGTAATAAAACCGGTGCCATTGAAGGAATTCACTAGGAACTCGTCAGCTGACGCGTCCAATGTACCTAGATTAAGGTAGCCTCGCCACTGAGGTAACCATTTATACCGCACGCTTAATTCAATGCCATGGGCACTCGTTTCTGCCGCATTGGATACCACTTGCACAAAACCCGGCGCCAAATCGACGATTTGTTTGTCTGATGTTTCCGTGCGGAAGATGGCGGCCTGAACATTCAGCTTTTGGTCGAGCAATGATGCTTTGTATCCAATTTCAATACTATCACTGGTTTCTCTATCAAAGGTAAATGAGCTGAGTCCTTGCGCAGATGCGTAGTTAAAACCTGCGGGCAAATATCCTTTCGCATACGTGGTATACAGATTCTGTTGGTTGCTAATGGCGTAAGTCGCGCTTAACTTTGGTAGCCAGATGGTGTTGTTTAACTGCGCGACATAGCTGTTTGATTGAAGACTATTGAATTGTTGATTTCCTTCTTTTTCGATACGTTCTGCTCGAAGGCCCGCCGTAATCGATAATCGGTCATAGATGTCAAAAGCAAGTTGCCCAAAACCGGCATAGCCTGTTTGTTCAATCGCAGTTATGCGCTGAGCTCGAGGCAGCATCATGCTGCCTCCTATGGCAAAATCAATGTCTGTATCCTGGTCGAAAAAGTACATCCCCGCTAACCATCTCGTCTCATTGCTATCCGTGTTACTGATGCGAAATCCCTGTGACATCATCTGATCGTCAAGTTCAAGTAGGGTCGATGGGATGGGTGCTGGGCTCAAATCGAGATCATTTTCAAATGCATTATGGTAGTCGGTAAGGCCTGTTACGGAAGTGAACTGATAGTCTTTGCAACTATAGTCAATGCGTAGCGAGTGAATATCAGAATCTCTGCGTTCGAAAGCATCCGTATTGTAATTTGTCGTAAATCGCTCAGTTGCAAGAGCGCCTGTAAGATAGCGCAGGCGAGATTTACCAAGGTCTTTTCGGCTAATGCGACTGCGCCAGCGCACATCAATCGATGGATTAATTTTGCCATCTAATCCAATTGCAATATCCCTTGTTTCTTGTTCACCGCCATCTTCGTCATTATCAAATATGTTTAGATTTGGACCAGTTGTATTTTCAACCCTTACTGCGGCGTGACCCGCCAACATGTCACTGATTAATTCATTGCTGACGGCAGCCGTCAGCATTATCGAAGGTTCCTCTCCATTTGCTCCATCCATGATCCCATAGGACAGAGAAGTTGCTGTATACAGATCCCATGTGGACGTTTTCGATTGTATTGCAACTACACCCGCTTCGGAATGTCGGCCATATAAATCTCCTGATGGTCCTTTCATAATCTCAATTTGTTCTACATGGAAAAGTGCAGGTAGTTGGGTGCCTCCTAACGGCAAGGCAACGTCATCGACATAAATGCCGACCGGCTGTTGCAGACTTGTGTCATATCCTAAGCTACCTCGAATTGCCACGCGTGTTTGAACAGAGGACTGTTCAATTTTTACGTTGCTAATTTGTTGGTCAAGGCGACTTAGGTCCGCAAGGCGTTCATCAACCTCATAGACTGCAAGACTTACAGGTACGGAATTCAGTGCTTCTTTCCAAAAACGAGCTGTGACCTCAACGGTCTCAATATCAGGTGTGTTGGACAAAGCAGAAAGACTGCAGGCGCCGCACATTAGGAGCGAGCTTGTTTTAAAAATCGACGAAAAACTACACATGGTATTTTGCTACTACCAATATCATTAACAGTGTTTTCGATCATATCCATCCGTCTATGACCTCACTATCAAATAAGGCACAGTTGACTATCAAATAGCGAACATGAATTTTTGGCAGAGGAGGGAAATTGTATGGATTACAATGAGAAAATAACTACTTATTAATATGAATCATTTTCATTTGGGTTTTTATGGTATGCTAACTTTATCGCAAGAAACTCTGGTCCTTCTTCGTCGCTTCCATGTATAACGAATTCGGTAGTAGCCAATTCATTAATGCAAAACAAAAGGCTAAATATCGGAAGAAAGGGATAAGCAATGTCCGAAATAATTAGCACGCTCAGTAAACTGCTCACATCAAAAAAGCTAAAGTTGCATGTAATGAAACTAGTCAAATCCATTGACAATGCAGATGATGTGACGCAGAGCCTTTTAGAGAGTTTGCTTAAAAAACCTGTCTCGACGACAAATGATGAAGCGTTTCTATATCGCAGTGCGCACAATGCAGCAATCAGTTACCTTCGCCGCTCACAAATTCGGACAAAGTACGAAACCGATGCAGCAGACTTTCATCATGTTGAAGTAGAAAGCGCAGAGCAAACTATAGAGACTCAACAAAAAATCAGATTACTGCAGTCCTTTGTTGAAGAGCTCCCAGAGATCACACAGGAAATTTTTACTCAATATTTCGTTTTAGGTCATACGCAACAGCAGGTTGCAGCAAATCTTAAACTCCACCTTTCAACCGTAGAGAAGCATCTTTCTAAAGCTAAAAAACACTGCACCTTGCGTTTTTCTCAGTGCAATAGTTGACCTATCATTTTCTAATCCAGTAAATTGTAATACGGTTTTTTAACGTTAGCGGCGTCTATGCTAAAACGAGAATCCCACTTAACATGGAGTGTCTTTGCAACCTAAAAAGATTGACACCCGTTTGCTCGAACAAGCGTTAACGCTATTAGAAGCCGCAAACAGAACGCCAAGTGCGGAAAATCTCGAGGCTCTTCAACAGTGGTCCAACAAATCCACTGCTCATGCGAGAGCGGTGGATGCAGCTAGTGACCTTGTTGCACATGCGCATAAGTACAAACCAAAAAAACGTGGACCCATGAGACGATGGGTTTTATCTGCTCAACTCTTTTTTATTCGATTATTGGAATCACATAGTCGCCCTATCGTTGTGCTGAATACCGTCATTATTGCAAGCTTGTTCAGTGTATTCCTCTTTGTTTTACATCTACAAAAACCGCCTGATCGCATTGCTCAAAAACCGACTATTAGCACCAATATACTATCTGATAACTTTACAACTGCTGGTGAGCAAAAGACCATCACTCTGACAGATGGCACGATTATATGGATGGATTGGCGTACGCGCGTTAATTTAGAATTTACTGGCAATAAACGCAGCATCGATTTGTTGGAAGGCAGCGTTGTTTTTAAAGTGGCAAAGGACGTTTCTCGTCCCTTCGTTGTCACTAGTGGACATTTATCTACAACGGTTACGGGCACAGAGTTTAGCGTTGATGCAAGAAACATGAAAAATATTGAAGTCAGTGTTCTTGAAGGCAGTGTAGTAGTGTCAGATGAAAATCAAGTGATAAACTTAACGGATGCTCAAGGTGTTAAGGCATCAAACAGTGAATTGGGTGCGGTTTACCGGACAGATCCGCAGGAAATCGCAAGATGGAGGGATGGCGTCATAGTCTTCAGAGGCACGCCATTAAGCCAAGCTTTAAAAGAACTAGAGCACTATTTACCTTATAAAGTTGAAACGACATACATGCTCAATGACCCAGTAATATCGGGCACATTCTTTATTGAAAAGAGCGAAGATGCATTTACTACCTTGTTGGAAGGTCAAAACGTGCAACTTAAACTCATACCTCCTAACACTATATCCATACACCCCGCGCTTCCGAACTAGCAGTTTTAAAAATAATTCTTATTCTCATACGGGTTTTTCTTTTGACATGCGTCTTTGCAAGAAAATTTGTGATTACACATTCAAAACACCAATAAAAACTCACAGGGAGATAATTTTGCTGTTATCTATGTTAAACAATCGTGTCCCGATGTATGGCTTTCTTTTTCTTGTGGCCTTACTTCCAATGTACTCACAGGCGCAACAAAGTAAATCATCGGTAAATGATACTACTGGCGCTGAAACATTCGATTTTTCGCTGCCCACTTTGCCACTCGAACAGGCGTTGGAACGCTTTGCAAGACAAACAAAAAAACAAGTTAAAGTAGAGACAGCGTTGATTGCGGCCTTAATAAGTGAAGAAGTAGAGGGAAGTTTTACGGCCGAAGAGGCGTTGCTACAACTACTGGGCAACAGCGGAATTCAAGTAAATGTCGTAAGTTCGGGAGATTTTTCGTTATCGGCGGCATCAACGCCATCGAAAGAGTCTCGAAACCGCATTGACAAAGACGTAGAAGTCATCGTAGTAACGGGTGAGAACATCAAAAGAAACCTCATTGATACCAATACATCGGCAAACATTCAGACTTTTGACAATATTGTTAGAAGCAATGATAAGCGTATTTCCGATGTATTCTCTCGAGCAGCCAACGTGAATGTAAATGGCACTGGCTTGCAAGCATTCACTTTCAGCATTAGGGGGATTAATTCATCAGGTATAGGCGGCGCTGGTAATGGTGCTGTTGCTTCGCTCACGGTTGATGGCGCAGCGTTTACCACGCAACAATTGTCCCGAGGCTACAATTCACTTTTTGATGTCAAACAAGTAGAAATGCTTAGGGGACCGCAAAGCACGAGTCAAGCAAGAAACTCCCTTGCTGGTGCAGTGGTCGTTCAGACCAATGATCCTGAATTTGAACAAAGAACGCGCGCAACAGCTGCGATTGGCAATTATGGTACTTACGAGCTGGGCGTTGCGAACACTGGACCAATTACTGACAACTTCGCCTATAGAATAACCTTGCATCGACTCAACACCGATGGCTTTATCACGAATACCGCATTGGGCATCGATGATTACAATTTCAATGA
>JBCDMA010000130.1:0-10368 GCA_038744645.1 Pseudomonadota bacterium
ATTTCGGTCAGCTTCATCAGGTAAATCAATCTGATTTGACGCTGGATCGAATGGCACAGCCGCCAGTCGATAGTCTTCCCATCTCACGCCGCCGCTGAAACGCCATTTATTGTCAAAGAACAAATCGGCTTCGACGTAATACGCATCGATCTTTTGACCTGCCACATAATCATCACCGGCGATCGTGGTATTTCGAATAATCGGAATACTAGTGAAGTCTCCCGACGCCAAAAACTCATCACTGACGATATCATTAAACACGTTACCCGCAAGTAATGACGTGTCTGCAAAAGCCCGTGTGTCTATGTCAAAACGTCTTAATTCAGATGTTCTGGCCGCGTCAACAAAGCTGGCGCCTGCCTTGAACTCCATTTCCCACTTCCCTGTAAAGTACGGTAACGTGAAGTTATATCCAAAATTTTCAACGCGATCGTGTAGTATCTGAAATGAATAACGCCCTGCCGTACTCGCATTGGTCAAGCTTATTTCAGAATTGGTATCGAAGATGCCATCACCATTTTCATCATCAAGCAAGAATCGCGTCTCAAAATTACCTGGAGCATCTCGATACGAACGACCTTTTGAGTATGTCCAGTCAAATCCTAAGAAGTTTAACTTAGGAAAAGTGTGCACACCTTTTAGCTGATTGGTGATCAGGCGCCTCTCCTCATACAATACAACAACATCGCGCGCGCGCTGCTCGGGTAGCTGGATGTTTTGCGTGTTACCGAATCGCACTTGAATTTCATCTTCAGTATCATTGAGTGCAATCAAGCTATAATCAACGCGATGGTTGCGATTGTAATCGCAACGCGATGGTTGCGATTGTAATCGACACCAAAGTTAAACAATCCAGACCACTTGGTGTTTGTTTGCGTCGATTGGATATCGTCAAATATATTCTCAGGGTTGTCCGGATCAAAACGTCCTTGCACCTGGCCTGGAATATTTAACTCAAACTGCTCTGATACTTCTGTGCTTTTCGCATAGCCAATCGAGGACAAGAAACCCACTCGCCACTTTGAATCGATATCATAGCTATTGCCAAGTGTCACGCCGAAACTGCCATCTGGATTGGCATCGTCTTCCACGGGATCATAGTTGCGGTTGATTTCAGTCAGCAAGCTTCTTGCTTGGTCTTGTGTGAGCTGCTCGTTAAAAAATGATCGGTCTTCCCATAACGATACAATAGAGCTTGGTGCTGCACGAAGTCCTCCGTCATCCCCTAAGAAATCGTCATTCCCTGCGTAGCTAAATGCATCACCTGAATTTTCAGTGTTCCAACCGATACCACCGTTGACGCTAAATGTATACTCTGTTGGGATGGATTTAATTCTGATGTCAATACTACCGCCGCCAAACGCTGCTGGCATTGATGGTGAATATGATTTCTGTACAGATAGACTTTCGATAATATCTGATGGAAACAAATCCAATGGGATAACGTTTCGTGTTGGATCCGGCGATGGAACCGCTGCTCCGTTTAATGCAGTGCTGGAATACCGTTCACCTAGACCACGAACATAGATGAATTGTCCGTCAACTAGTGTCAGCCCGGTAACCCGGCGCAATGCTGATGCAGCATCACCGTCGCCGGTGCGCGATATTTGATCTGCACCTAAGATGTCAGCAACAAATGCCTGATTTTTCCGCTCTTCTAGGACCGCTGTTGCAGTGCCCTTTAGGCGTGTTCCTGTCGTAACAACCTCGTCGATTACCTCTTCCTCTGATTCTTGCGCCACCAGTTGTAGTGGTGACATGGCAAGAGTTGCCAGTAAAGCCAGGCTGATCGAGTTCAGTGGAAACCTGTTTTCAGGTTTTAACATAACTAACCTCATTACCTGTTAATCTTTAAGTCCAATTTATTTGCTGGGGACCATCAATGCGCTAATGAAACAAGATTTCTCACTCAACAGCGCATTGAGGTTTCGGCTATGCCGTTCTTAAAGACCTACAGTCCATCCATCTGTCCAGTTGTTGTCAGCATCTCTCACTGCACCAATGAAGTCTACGTCAGTAAAGAACGCATCAATGGAAGACAAATCAGCTCGTGGTGCAGTTGCGTCAATGGTGAAAATCCCGTTCACAACTGCAGTCCCATCGGTAAACAAGGTATTACCTGTTTGTTGGTTTAAGAACCAATCGTTCAAGTCGACAAAAGGCGCTTCGAAGTTAAACGGTTCTATACAAGAGATAACTGAATTCGCCAAAGTAATGCCGCCGTCAGCCAAGTTGCCTTGTACAGTATCGTCAGTATCCATTTCTAAACACTCACCCATGCCGTCTGGGCCGGTGATGACAAAGTTATAGAGTTGCGCACCGGTTTGGTCACGCAGCAATACGCCTTCAGAATCATCTTCACCGTCAAAGGTATTCCCGATGATGGTCATATTTGCAACCATTGGGTTGGAGAAATCAGTACCAGAACCACCGTCGCCGTCACCTTCAATACCGCGGTTTGCATCTGTGTTGTCGGCTGCTTGTACAACGAGCACAAACTGAAGCTTGCCTTGATATCCTCTGTCCCAGTCGACCGAATCGTCTTGAATACCAGTAAGCACAACATACTTCGCATTCATGCTACCACCGAAGAACTCTATACCGTCGTCGGCGTTTTTGTGTACTTGTAAATACTCGACAACGGTGTTTGAACCAATGCCACCAAAGGTAATTCCATTGAGCTCATTATCCGGTGCGATTTCGAATCCACCGTGCATGACGCGCACATATCGAAGCGTACCGGAGTTATCCATTGGGTCTGTACCACCAAATACTGCACCTTCTTGAACACCTTCGACTTGAATTGCACAAGGCGTGTTATCTTGCGGACAGCTTGTCGCGGGCGCGTTGCCAAGTAACACCATGCCGCCCCATTGACCTGCTTCGCCATTTGCAAGACCAGCAACTATGCCATTAGCGACGTGCTGCTGCGAAGTGAAAGTGATAGGCTCAGCTTCGGTACCATTGGCATTTATTTGAGAGCCGCGGCTTACTACAAGGTAATCGTTACCAGATGCACCATAAACAACAACACCAGGTTCTACCGTTAGAGTTGCACTGTCTGTGTTGTCTCCACCGATGAATACAGCACCATCAAGTGCGTAGAAGTTGCCTTCTGTAAGAGTGATATCGGAGGTATAGCGTCCTGAAAGCTGACATGTGTTAGTTGAGCCGTCAACTGAAGGAATAGTTGTTGTGCCGGCAGGACAACCTGATACTGACTGAACAACGTTAACCGTTCCACCACCAAAACCAAATGCCCAACCTTGTCGCCAATCGGTGTCACCTACTGCGCCAACAAAGCCAGCTGCATCAAAGAAAGCGCCAAGCGTTGTTGGGTCACCGCCTGTTGTTCTAAGCGTGCTTTCAGTAGTCAATGTACCGTCAATATTTAAACCAAGGTTTGCTCTATCTGAAAATGCAACAAGTTGGTTGTCCGTCTGCTGAGTAACGAACCAGTCGTTTAAGTCAACCGCTGTATCCGGGAAGTTGAATGGCTCATTACATGCGATTACAGAGTTAGATATAGTTATGTCTCCATCAGTGAGGTTGCCTTGAACGGTATCGTCAGTGTCCATTTCAAGACACTCGCCCATGAATTCAGGGCCAGTCACCAATAGGTTCATGATCCGCGCACCTGTCTGGTCGCGAAGCAAGACGCCTTCTGAATCGTCTTCACCATCAAAATTGTTTCCGATGATTGTCATGTTTGCAATCGTTGGTAGTGAAAAGTCTGTGCCGTCACCGCCGTCACCGTCGCCTTCTATGCCGCGGTTAGCATCCGAGTTATCTGGCGCTTGCTCAACATAGACAAACTGAAGATTACCTCTATATCCTCTGTCCCAATCGACTGAATCGTCTTGTATTGATGTTAATACAAGGTATTTAATGCTGACTGATCCGCCAAAGAACTCGACGCCATCATCTGCGTTTGCATGTACCTGGAGATATTCCACCTCAGTAGCAGAACCAACGCCGCCAAAAGTGACACCATTGAGTTCATTATCCGGCGCGATTTCAAAACCAGCGTATTTAAGTACGGTGTAACGAATAGAACCTGAGTCATCTGCATCATCTGTGCCGCCAAAAACTGCACCTTCCTGCACACCTTCAACTTGAATTGCACAAGGCGTGTTGTCCTGTGGACAACTTGTTGCTGGCGCATTCCCTAGAATAACGAGTCCACCCCACTGACCTGCTTGTACTTCATCACCAACAACATCATTAAATGATGTCATGATAACTGGCGCGGTCGCTGAGCCTTGGGAATCAATTTGTGAACCGCGGCTAACGACCAAATAATCGTTTCCTGAACGACCAAAGATAATTGTGCCTTCTTCAATTTCTAATGTGACACTGTCTGCATTGTCATTACCGACAAAGACAGGGCCATCAAGTGCCCACACGATATCGTTTGTCAATCTCACAACGCCATCTGTCGCGTCTGCATCTGTTATTCGGCCTTCAAGCACGCGAACTTCTACTGATTGACCAAGTGCGCTTGAAACTTGATTAGACAGGTTTGAACTTACAGTGCCTGGTGCACCGTCAGTCGGGTCTGTTGGCGTTGTAGGCGGATTTGTTACTGTTTGTGAGTTATCGCTATTATCGATAATGTCGCCTTCCGAGATATTAATATCTCCGCCACAGGCTGCGAGCGAGACGGTTGCTGCAAGTGCAGAAACCTTGAATATTGCATTAAGCTTCATTGTAATTATTCTCCAGATGAGATTGGTCCCTAAAAACTGTCGAGATGCTACAGGAGAAAAATGACAAATTTGTTACATGTTTTTTGCGTTCATAAAACTTTAATATTCAAGGAAAAGATGGTCGAACTTCAACATTTAATTGGTTTTTTTGACGTGACAAAAGCCGTTGATTTACAGGGAAATATCCTGATCGTGCAGCAACCGACTGGCCGTCAGGAGACAATATAAAATGCAGGAATGCTTTTTCTAATTCCGGTAATGGACTTGTGGGAGATTTGTTCACGATAATATAGAGGTATCTTGTGAACGGATATTGTCCGGACTGTATATTTTCAAACGTGGGCGCAAAATACGCTTGCCCATCGGGACTTATTGCTAATGCTTTGACCTCCCTTGTAAGCTGCCCTAACGCTGCATAGCCTATGCCACCAATAGAGGCGGCAACGGATTGAATGACAGAACGCGATGACTGCATTTCATTGTTGTGAAGTACATAATCACCGCCGCATAACGCACGTTCTTTGAACAAGTCGTAGGTGCCTGAAATCGATGAGCGGCTGAATAACTCAATTGCGCGCGCTTGATGAAATTTATTTACCCCAAGTTGTTGCCAACTGGAAATTGCCTCAGTTGCTCCGCACCAGCGCGTCGCGGAAAAGATGGCATCTAACTGCTGAATCGTAAGCTCCTTCAGCGGATTGTTACGCTGCACGAAGATACCGATAGCATCGACGGCTACTATCAACGTAGTCGGCGGATATCCATGCACCTGTTCGAATCTAGTTATCTCTTCGGCATTCAACTCTCGGCTCATTGGTCCAATATTCGCCGTCCCCTGCGTCAGCGCATGAGAGGCTGTTGAAGATCCCGTGGCCTGAATTTGAAATTTGATATGTGGATAATATTGTTGAAATCCTTCGGCCCAATAAGACATTAATGATGCCATGGAATCTGAACCTACGGACGTGATGGTACCATAGACACCGGGTTGTCCTTTGAACGACTCGCCTGATGATAGTGTGTCTTGCCTTGCTGCGGAAGGGAGGGCTGTAAAGCAAAAGATAGCGCTAAATAAAATTTGGAGAAAAAAGCGACTAATCGTCAAAATCGTATTCACTGATCAATTCGTTCGGTAAGGTAAATGAAAACTCACTGCCTTTGCCGACCTTGCTTTGCACGTCTAAAACACTATTGTGATGGTGCAGAACATGCTTAACAATCGATAAGCCAAGTCCCGACCCCCCTGTTTTTCTGCTTCTTGCTTTATCCACGCGATAGAATCTTTCTGTCAATCGCCTCAGATGTTTGTCTTCGATGCCATCACCGTTGTCGATGACAGCGAAGAAAGCACCTTCAACCTGTTTTCTCCAAATGACTTTAATCACGCCTTTTGGCGGCGTGTAGTGAATTGCATTAAAAAGCAGATTTGAGCAAGCACTGCGCATTTCAGTCTCAACTCCAAACACAGTCAAATCGTCATCAATATCATAAATAATGTCGTGTTTTTTCGTTTTGTTTAGTGCAGCGGCTTCCAAACCAATGCGTTGAATCATTGCGGGCATGTCGATTATCTTCTCGAAAATACGCTCAGAACTTGCTTCAATGCGAGACAGAATTAGAAGATCTTCAATCAACGACTGCATACGCTGCGTCTGTTCACCCATCTCAGCAACGGCTTTTTCCAAGATGGGAGGTGCGTCAGAGGCGCAAGTGTCAATGACTTCTAAGTAACCATTGATAACCGTAAGTGGTGTTTTCAGCTCATGGGATACATTGGCGACAAAATCTTTTCTCATCTCTTCTAAATGTGAAACACGCGACACATCTCGCACGATCATGAGAAGCTGATCGTCACCATACTGCATGATCCTATATTCAAAGGTTTTCATTGGATTTGTCGGTGCTGGAATTTCTATTGGGAATTGAAAATCGGCATTTTGAAGATAGTCAATAAAGGTCGGATTGCGTATCAGATTGTCTATTCTTCGCCCGTTGTCATCAGGCCATTTTAAACCAAGCTCAATACGCGCATTTCTATTGCACCACAATATTTGTGCGCTCTTATCAATAACAACGACAGCATCAGGAAGTGCTTCAGCGCCCTCTCTAAATCGCTTTACAAGCTGGCCTAAATTCTTGCGTTTATTGCGATTTCTGCGCTGTAGGTGATAGATGCCATCATAGATATGGCGCCAAATTCCTCTGACTTCAGGCGGGGACATAGAGCGACTCTGCCAAAGCCACTTTGTGAATAAGAAAAGTTGAAAATAATTGAACACCAAAAGCAGTATGCCACCAATGGCTAAAAATAGGATGGTTTCGTCAAAATAAAGGCCCAAGATAAAAAAAACTAAAAAATAGCTAAGGAGCTTGACTGCACTATTTGACCAAGACTGCAAATAATACATGCTCATTTATCCCAATAATTTTATCGTGGTATTTCGTTTATCTTACTGTAGCTTTTACTTTATCACTACACTAGATTTCGACCTTTCCGGTTCGAAAATGCTAATGCAATTATGTTTTTGCAGAAAAACGATAACCAGACCCTCGCACTGTCTGAATCATCGCATCGTGGCCATTGACTGAAATGGCTTTGCGCAATCTTCGAATATGCACATCAACCGTTCGATCTTCTACGTACACATTTGTGCCCCAAACATTGTCAAGCAACTGTTCTCTGCTGTAAACACGTTCCGGATGGGACATGAAAAAATGTAATAGCTTAAATTCCGTTGGACCCATATCGATTGCTTTCTCGTTGCTGGTAACGCGATGTGATACTGGTTCCAAAACTAGACCGTCAAAGGTAATTGGCTCCTCTTTTGACGTTGGAGTGACGCGTCGCATAACGGCTTTAATGCGCGCTATGAGCTCTTTCGGTGAGAAAGGTTTTGTCACGTAATCGTCAGCACCCGCCTCTAATCCCCTGATCTTGTCATCCTCTTCGCTTCGCGCGGTAAGCATGATCACGGGAATATCTTTGGCGTACTCGTGCTGCTTGAGCTTTTTCGCCAGTTGCACGCCTGAACCACCAGGCAACATCCAGTCCAATAAAATTAGATCAGGATATGGCTCACATATCTTATCTAGACCAACGTCAAAGTCTTCGGCCTCATCAACATTGAACCCTGCTTGTTCAAGAACAAAACTCAACATATCCCTTATTGGCGCTTCATCTTCAACTAACAAAATCGTACGTGACATTTTCTTCGCTCGACTCATGAATAAAAAACGCCTGTATTATTCGGATGTTCCATGACAGTTTTATGAAACAATCACCAAAAGATGTCAAGCAATGCATGTATTTTGTGCAATTGGCGTTGCTAAAAATATTTCAAATAAATTAATTGTCTTACTGAGTTGCGCTTGCTAACCTCGCGCGTCCATTTGTATTTGTCTTAATGATAAATACTCCGCTGCAAAACGAATCCACAACGAATAACCGCTTATAAATAGTGATCAAAAGGATGATGCACATGTGGTTTAAAAACCTCAAGCTCTACCGATTTACCAAACCATTTACTATCAATACTGCTGAACTGAACGAACTGTTAATACGCATGCCATTTCATGATTGCGGTGCACAAGAAATACAAAGCATGGGATTTGTACCGCTACTCAAAGAGTCAGAACTTTTGTTTCATACAAACAACGCAAACGTCGGCTTCTGTCTGCAAATTGAGCAGCGCATATTACCCGCCAACGTCATCAATACTGAGCTTGGTGCAATCACGGATAAGATTGAATTAGAAACGGGAATGCCTGTTTCAAAGAAAAAGCAAAAAGAGTTGAAAGAAGATGTAATTCAGAAATTACTTCCTAGAGCATTTACAAAAACAAGACAAATAAGGGCGATTTTCCTACAAGAAGCACAAGTCTTAGCAGTGGATGCTGGCAGTGACTCCCAAGCGGAAACCCTGCTTGCTTGTCTGCGAAAATGCCTTGAATCGTTGCCCGTGGTGCCATTTATAGATAGTGCGCAAAACACACTCCTGACATCTTGGGTGATGCAAGAAAGTCCTGATTCTTTGCAGGTATTGAACGAACTTGAATTGATTTCAACAGGTGATGAAAGCGCCGTGATAAAAGTTAAAAATCACGACCTGCAATCTGACGAAGTGATTTCGCATATCAAATCAGGCCAGCTAGTAGAAAAGATAGCGATCAGTTTTGAAGGCCTTTTCACCGGTATCATCAATGCGGGTTTTGATATAAAAAGAATAAAATATGCCAGTGAACTGACGGATGAAAATCAGGATATCCCAAAGGATCAAAAAAGCGCTCGTTTGGATGCTGATTTTGTCTTGTTCGCCAATGCGCTTGAACAAGCAACAAATACGCTTCGTTCATTTACAAAAGAGTTATCATGATACAAGTGAGCGTGTATTAATGATGAATACAAACCTTGCAAACAGAGTTTAAAGCATTAAAAAAAGCGCCATATCCGGCGCTTTTTTTGCTTTTCTATTTCTTGAGAACTACGCGAAAATCGATTTTGCGTTTTCTCTCAGTTCATCAAACTCGTCGGATTTTAATTCACTGATATCAGCAAATATACCGCGTTCTTGCCCTATTGCGAGCGCTTCATCTGCATTATCGAACTGATTAGACAACGCTGCGCCAACACGAATGAAGTCGATATAAGATGGCTCTGGACTGACAAAGCTGAGGTCCCGCCAGCGTCCAGCACATTCAACGAATACCTCACTGAACTGCCAGCTTTTCATGATACTGACACCGATATTACCCGCCAGCTTGTCAATGGCTTTGTCTAGAAACGCCGGGTTTGCAAAAACGCTGTCATGTCTTTCTGCTTCTGTCAAAACAGGCAATGCGCCGATATCCGCAATTAACGCGCAAAGCGTCAATGTATCCAAACTCATAGATTTATCACCGGTTCTCTTTCGATAAAAAACCAGTGTTGCCATCGCGCTTCCTACCAAATCAATGATTTGGGTCCATTTGGAGGCCATATACTTTTTAACAATTTCATTCTTAGATACGAAAAGTTGTTCCATGGCGAGCGCTGTCGCAATGTTCTTAACTTGTGACAAACCAACCCGTGTGACCGCTTGTTGCGTAGATTCAACTTTTACTGCACGACCAAGATAGGCGCTGTTGCTGATCTTTATCATGCGTGCACTGAGTGATGGGTCCTGACCAATAACGTCTGACATGCCATTGAGGTTGATATCAGGATCGTCGGCCGCTTTTCTCACCTTTAATGCGATCGCCGGTAATGTGGGCAGCACCAATGTATCGTTTTTAATTTTTTCGACAAGTATTGTGAATAACGCGTTCTGTGTAGACATTTAAAGCCCTTATGTAAAATCGTTCGATCGCATAATCCATTATTTTACAAGGTCGAGAACATTCTCCATATCTCGCATTTTCGTTAAAGATAGATAGATTTGAGATATCGACTGGGCAGCGGCTACACTTTAAGTGCATCCTGATAAGGAGGCCAACCAAGCGGTTTACCTGCAAGTACATGCAAATGTATATGATAAACCGTTTGACCACCATCATTATTGCAATTCATTACCGTTCGATAACCATTTTCAGCGACGCCCAACTCAGCACACAATGTAGCAGCGGTACGATATAGATAACCCACAACTGCTTCATCTTCTTGTTCGATATCGTTTATCGTTGC
>JBCDMA010000131.1:0-10314 GCA_038744645.1 Pseudomonadota bacterium
CGGCTTGAATTAGATGGAATAGAAAAGGATGCTTCGTATGCGCCGCATTACTATCGGCAGATATTGAATGTGATGTGAAAAATGCTGTAAAAGCAATAAGCAAGATTTTGAATTGATATTTCATACGATTTTGGCGATGTGTTTTCATATTATTATTTTTAATGTTACGACGGATGGCAAAAAATAGTGCTATTGCTTTTACGAGTATTGGTCTATTAGCTCAAAACCACATTCATTGACGAAGGTAGTGACCTATCTCAGATAGCGTTTTAGAAAAATTCCTTAAGAGTGATGTCCAGATTTCGTTGCGCAGAAAAAGACGCTTTGGGATGTTTCGAGATGCAAAACTAAACACTTTTTTCGTGTTCGTAGTTAAGCTTCTTTCCATTGTCTTGGAAGCATGCCAAATTCTCGCTTGAAAGCTGATGCAAATTTGGCTGGATTGTTGTAACCCACCTTCAATGCCGTTTCCAGTACGTTTGCGTTTTGCTGGCGCAGTATTCTCGCCGCCGTCTGCATACGTTGTTTGACGACAAACTTATAGGGACTGGTGCCTGTGGTCTTATTAAAGGCGCGAGAAAAATGAGAGCGGCTCAAGCCGCACAAACTGGCTAGTTCACTAGTCGTTGGCGCGCAATTAACATCATCCCTGATCCGTTCTCTGATACAGACAAGCTGGTGGTTAGATAGGGACTTTTCTTTAAATAAAACTTTTGTTGGCTCTAGGTCTTTCAGAAATGCAATAGCAAGATCTTCAACTGAATTTTCAATTACTTCCTGATCGCAATTCATTTGAATGCAGCGAATCACCTGGAAAATGTGAAAGCGGATGTTTTGTGTTTGAATTTTCGATGATGCCATGGCTTCAAAGTCTACGTATCGGTCACCAGCATGCTCTTTAATAAACTTCTCAAATAAGACTTTATCAATGCCAATTTGCAACATAGTCGCTTCTGGCCATTGCCCTGTAGCTTCGATTCCTGCATATCTAAACCCAATATCACCAGATTGCATATGCTCATCTAGGCATATTCCATCGTAATTAAATTTAAATCTTCCCCAGCCATCCAAAACCACAAGGAAATATATGATGGGTGGACCATAGCAAAGCCCTGAATATCGCTGAACATGAGTTTTCACTGCAGAAAACCGCTGACAAGGAGTCACTGTGCGACTTAGTAATTGCGTGCCAAGCTCATGATGCATCTCAATGACTCTTGCCATCAGCTGCTGTTGTTTTAAAACATCACTCTCTTGCATTAAATATTCGCACAAATGGAGTAGAACTGAACATCATAAATTAGCAAATATGAGAATCATTCGTAACAAAAAATAAAACCAAAAATATGAAGCCACGTTTGTACAGATATAAGAGCAACAAAACGCAAGCTGCAATAATAGGTATTTTTCTGCAAGTTATAGTAATGCCAGCCGACTTATTTGCAAAAGAATCTTTACCCACTAGTGAGGAGGATGTAGAGGTTATCTTGGTGACTGGTACCAAGCTAAACCAGACCCAAAAGGACATAGGATCTAGCATTTCAGTTTTTAATGCGAGCCGAATAGCCACTGATAACATCATCAATATCGAAGACATATTTGATCGAACAGCAAATGCATTCACAGGGGTAACAGGTTTTGGTGCTTACAGTATTAGAGGAATAAAGAATACCAATGTTATCGACGGATTTAACTCCACAAACGCTTTGTCCACGCTTGTTGTCAATGGTTTACCACTTGGGTTATCTGCCGCCGATTATTTAAAACCTTCATTGTTTGATGCCAGCGGCGTTGAAATTTTAAGAGGACCGCAATCGGTTGCACAGGGTCCCAATTCACTCATTGGCTCTATCGTGATTAACTACAATCAACCATCATTCTCTGGCTACGAAAGCCTTACAGTGGCCGAATACGGAAATATGAACAGCGCTAGATTTGCCACTGCGCAAAATCTGGTATTGGCCAACGACGTGCTGGCGGCGAGAGTTATATACGAAAATCGACAGTCGGATGGTGATGTAACAAACATCACGACAGGACAGGACGACGTGCAAAGAATCGATGAGGAAATGTGGCGAGGTCAGGTGCGCTTTCGCCCAACAGGTAATGATGATCTCACTTTCGACCTTACTTTATTGCGTAATCGCTCCGACTCCAATCCTTTTGCCAATATCACCAGCGATGCCGCAACCGGCCGAGATCTGTTTGATCGAATACAGACATCTGATGTGGCAGAAGAGTACCCCTCTGATTTTGATTTGTTTTCATTGCAGGCGAATTGGAAGCTCAATGACACTTGGTCTCTAACTGCTATTACTGGTGTCGGCGACTTTGATTCTCGCCAAAAACTTGATGGCGATCTTACGGAATTCCCCCTCTTTGAATTACAGGCCAATTATCAGGAAAAGCTCACCAGCCATGAATTCAGGTTTAATTATGAGCATCAGGTAATTAAGGGCTTGATTGGCGTATTTTACTCAGATGGAGAGTATTTTGATGAGTTTATACTTGATGGTGTTTTTCCTGACGGGGAGGGTGGTTTCATCCCTTTTGATCAGACGCAGGGCAATGAACAAGGCATAGAACAACTCGCCATTTTCGCAAACGTTGACGTCCAGATAACCGACAAGCTGGCGGCAAATCTGGGGTTAAGATTCAACGCAGAAGAGCGCCAGATTATTTCCAGCACCGACCAGTTTGGTGATTTAATCAGTTTTACGGGTGAAGCGGATTTTGATCAGCTCTTACCTTCAGTCTCGATCAGGTATTCCATCTCTGAGCAATCTACCATCGGTGCACTCTACAGTCGTGGCTATCAGGGCGGCGGCTTTGCGGCTGCACTGGCCCTTGGGGAAGTTCGCCCCTATGAAGAGGAATTTATCGACAACTATGAGCTATTTTTTCGTTTTAAATCAGACGACAATCGATGGTCCATTTACAGCAATCTGTTTTATTTTGACTGGCGTGATCAGCAGGTCCCCTTTACGCCCGCAAACGGTTTTCCGGGATTGGATGAATTTATTGCAAACGCAGGTGCGTCCCGAGTGTATGGTTTTGAAATTGAAGCGAACTGGCGGGTTAATTCCAGTCTTGAGATCTTTAGTACTATGGGTTTGAGTGACACAAAATTCGAAGAATTCACGGTGGACGGCATGGATCTGAGTGGCAGCGCTTTCCCCGGTTCACCAAAATGGAATTTTGCACTTGGCGGAGTTTATCGTTATGGAACAGGTCTTTATGCGTCCGGGACTTTCAGTTACGTGGATGAAACTTACACTGAGCTGGGAGTAGAGGATTTTACTGCGATATCAAATCGCACGCTTCTGTCGGGTAGAGTTGGCTATGAGTTTGAAAATTGGACAGTCTATATCTACGGAGAAAATCTGCTGGACAAAAACGACGAGTTAGGTCTGTTTGACCGACGCGTTATTGGTGTGTCTGCTCCATTGGGTACGGTTGCACCGGGTCGCGCTGTCGGCGCTGGAGTTGAGTTCAACTGGTAGGGGAGAATTATGTTAAAAACAATTGTAGCGCTATCGTCAGCAGGTCAATTCTCTGATTGATTTTTCATTAACAATTATCATTTGCATTTAAAATGGAGATTTGTTAAACCCAACAATCTTATATAAAGGTTTATTTGTTCAATTAATTTAACATTGTGAATAGAAAAAAATGAATACTGCTGCGTCCGATCCCGTTCCTGAAGAATCAAATCAAAACGTTTCTGAAGCCATTTTTCAAGCCGAAAATGCTACCGACGCCATGGGAGGCTCGGTCCTATCGGTATTGTGGAAAATGATTGCTAAATATAAGACTCGAATGTGGCTTTCAATGGCATTTGGCATCGGCTCTGCGTTGTGTCAGGTAATACCTCCTGCTGCTGCAGCGGCAATGGTGGGCGCGTTGTTAGAAAATGATACGCAAATGGCGTTGATATGGGCAATAACCATATTAGCTGGAGGCATTGCCATGATTGCTTTGTTCGGTGTTTCTACTTACATGTCTCATCTGATTGCTGCCGATGCCCAGGCCGATCAGAGGCAACGAATTGGTGAAAAACTAAAAAAAGTACCTCTGGGTTTTTTTTCCCGTGTTTCGTCGGTCGATATGCGTAAAATTTTAATTGACGATATGGAAAAAGTTGAAGATGGCATTGCTCACTTGATTCCTGAAACAACGGCGGCCTTTGTTGCTCCTGTCGTCATGATCATCCTGATGCTAGCCATAGACTGGCGGTTAGGTTTGGCGGCATTTTTACCCACGGTAATGGGTTTTGTGATCATGTCTATTGTAATGCGCAGTGGTGTTGAAACATTAAATGCGTTTTTAAAATCTCAATCAAAAGTTGCAAACACTATGGCCGAAGTCGTTAAGGCCATCCCTGTTGTAAAGACCTTTAACAATGGTGATGTCGCTTTGGAACGCGCAAATGACGCCATGTCCCAATATCGTTCGATCATAGGCGGCTGGATTAAAAAGACCATTGTGCCTTCAGGTTGGTTTTTCTTATTATCAACCGCAAATCTTATTTTTGTTACGCCGTTGTCGCGTTATCTTTTCAATCAAGGATCGACCACTTTAGCCCACATTACTTTCTTCCATCTAGCGGCCATGTTCTTGGCATTGCTTGTCTCAGGTATGTTTAGCGTAACCAATCGCTTACGAACTCAAGCCGATGTCGTTGCTAGATGGCAAGCCTTGATGAATCAACGTGAATTGGAATACGTCGAATCGGGTGCGGGGCCAACGCCTTCGAATATGGATGTGTGTTTTAACAACGTGACGTTTGCATATGATAAAAAAAGTGTGATCAAAGACTTAAGTATAGATATTCCAAGTGGAACGTCACTTGCCGTCGTCGGCCCCAGTGGTTCGGGCAAAACTACTTTGGCAAGGCTTTTAGCGCGTTTTTGGGATGTAGACGAAGGAAGCATTACTATTGGAGGTGTTGATATTAAGTCACTACCACACGATCAACATGCACAATATTTGTCATATGTATTTCAGGAGAACTTCCTTTTTTCTCGTTCCGTTATTGATAACATTCGGCTAGGTTGTCCAGATGCAACATCAGAGGAAGTAGCTGAAGTTTCCAAAGCTGCCAGAGCACACGAGTTTATTTCAGATTTACCCCAAGGGTATGACACTGTGATTAACTCCCAATTAGGTTTATCAGTAGGTCAGAAGCAGCGTTTGTGTATTGCACGTGCACTGTTACGAAATGCTCCGATATTGGTTCTGGATGAGGCGACGGCATTTTCAGACCCAGAAAATGAGAAAGAAGTGCAAGAAGCCATTACTGCGTTGAGCCAAAACAAAACGCTGATTGTGGTGGCACATCGTCTTTCCACGATTCAAAATGCCGATCAAATCGCCTTTATTGAAAACGGTAGCCTTTGTGAACTCGGTACTCACAACGAATTACTCGCTCAAGACGGGGCTTATGCTGCACAGTGGAAGACTCATATTGCAGCACGACAATTTAGATTGAGAAAAAGCCATGCAACGCAATCTGCAACAGATGCGGAGGTTAAATAATGAGCCATCTAAAATCAAATGATAAGGAAGTTCTATTTAATACTTTAGATAGTGAGCAAAAAAAGCAATACAAGCAGGGTGTCCTGTTGCGCACCTTGGATGGGTGCTTAAATGCGGTTGCGGTAATATTTGCTTTTTATTGTCTGATTTGGGTGACAAGTAATGGCGAAGTATCTGTAATTCTGCCTTTATTAATTGTTGTAACGATTGCCATTGTGTTTGCTCGTTTTGCATTTTCCTCGATGGCGATGCGCCTACTTTATGGTCGCTCCTATGATGGCAGCTTAAAGCTGCGCCGAGAAGTTTTGCGTCACCTCACTCGTTTGCCTTTGGGCGCGTTCAGAAAACTGCACTCTGGTAAAGTATCTCAAACGCTCTCAGAGGACATGATGTGGTTGGAAAACAATGACAGTTTTTTCAAGCCCAACATGCGTTCAGAAATTATCATGATCGTCTTATTGCTAGCTGCTGTCGCAGTACTTAGCTGGCAAACAGCATTGGCGACCGTTTTAGTTTGGGCATGTGGTTTATTCTTTGTATACAAACTGAATAAAGTGTTGGAGACAGGAATGCGTTTTCGGTCGGATGGCATGTCTGAAAGCGCGCGTCACATTATGGAATACGTTGACGGCATGCAAGTTATTCGGAGCTTTGGCGATACCCGAGCCGCTGAACGTGATTTTCATAAATGGGTTGGAATAATGCGTGAGGGGTTTGTCAAAGGCATAAAACGCAATACACCAATTGCTGCAAAGGCACATGGATTGGCAATTTGCGCTGTGGGCGTTGGTGCAATTGTTGGAGTACTTACCCATAATCCAGATGCAAACGCCATGTGGCTTGCCGCAGCATTGGGCTTATTGACTGCAACCATAATTCCCGCACGCGCCTTTATATCCGCGAACTCTGTCGCTCGATTGGCGGATGTTGGTATTGATAATATAGCCAATATTAATGCCATTGAAGCGATAGATGACGGTGTTGAATTGGCAAAGTCTGGCAGCGCTGAACTGTTTTTTGAAAACGTGTCTTTTTCTTATCCGAGTGATGAGATTGAGCAAGCCCACCATTCAAAAGCGCTTGATAGCATCAGCTTCATCGCAAAACCGCGCTCTGTGACTGCGATTGTTGGCCCAAGTGGTTCAGGCAAAACCACTTTGGCAAATGTGATGCTGCGTTTTTTTGAAAATCAGGATGGCAATATTCTTTTAAACGGAAAGAGAATAGATAAATACACAATTGAAAGTTACATGGACAGATTTGCTGTTGTGTTTCAAGAAACCACCTTATTTCGCGATAGCATAGCCAATAATATTCGTGTCGGTAACCCGCAGGCAAGTATGGATGAAATCATTCAGGCCGCAAAAGCAGCTCAAATTCACGACACAATCATGACCTTGCCAAATGGATATGAAGAGGTTGTTGGTGCTGATGGATCTACTCTTTCAGGTGGCGAGCGTCAGCGTGTAACCATTGCCCGTGCGATTTTAAAAGATTCAGATATCGTGATCCTCGACGAGGCAACGTCCGCGCTGGATCCTGAAAATGAGCACGAAATCCAGCAAGCTTTTGAGGCGTTATCGGCTAACAAAACGGTATTTATTATTGCCCATCGCCTGTCTACCATAGTCGATGCAGATAATATTCTCCTGCTTGAAAAGGGCAAATTGGTGGCTCAGGGAAAGCATGATGATTTGCTCAAAAACCAACCTTTATATCAAAGCTTGTGGGCCAGCTACGAAGCCATATCCGAATGGCAATTGTAATATGACGGCTTAAGCAGTAGATAGTAATGGTGTGTAATGCATTCGGTTTTCCGTTGCTTATTTCCCGACTTACGATTTCCGCGCTAATAACTATCAAACCTCATTTTTGCATATTAAACAAACTGCTGACATATGAAAGATTACCATTTGTATATAAATTCTGTAAAAACATAGAAAGCGGAGTTTTGTAGTAACAATTAAAAAACTTCTGCATTGGCAATTATTTGATAAAAAATTATAAGTATTTAACATGAAAAATGACCCCTTCTCTGTAATATCTGACTCGCGTATTGTGTCGGTTCTGCGTCGATTACATGATAAAGCAGATAAGCAAATGCCAGGATTACTACTAAACTATTTGCCACAATTACCACGGATTTTATTAGGTGGAAAAGTCCGCTTTACTGAGCATCAAATGCATAATTACTACGCCGACAAATACCTTGCTCTGGAGAGAAATCAAGCGGCCTTTTGTTATTTAACGGCACGTGCAATTAAGGCAAAGACCATTGTTGAATTTGGTTCTTCATTCGGAATTTCAACGATTTGGCTTGCGACCGCTGTGTGTGACAATGGCGGTGGCAAAGTGATCGGAACAGAAATAGTCTCAGAGAAGGCCGAAATGGCTAACAAAAATATTGCGGAAGCTGGCCTTTCAGATTATGTAGAGATGCGCACTGGTGATGCACTTGAAACATTAAAAGATGGCCCTAAACAAATCGATCTTTTACTTAATGACGGTTTCCCCGCATTGGCGCTCAAAATTGTAGAACTCCTGACGCCACGTATTATTCCCGGCGGTATCGTTCTTACGGATAATGTTGGTACTTTCAAAGCAAATTATCGTGACTATGTAAGCTATATAAGAGATTCACGAAACGGGTTTGAATCTATGTTGTTACCCTTTAAGTCTGGTACAGAGTATTCTATCCGAAAAAATGGATGAGAACCCTAGGGTTAGATACAATTCACTCAATAGCAACAGCACCGTCAGCGTGCCAATCATCTGGTGTTTGCTATGGCTTGAGATAGACACGCGTAACATGCAGCTCATCCACAGCCTTGATAATCATTTTGGATACATTGTGTGGCTAGCAGTTTAGCTTGCGCAATTTGGTTTTTTGACATTTGTCTATGGAGTATGAGCTTCGTATCGTTGTCCTGATCATAGCCATTTGATATTGCAACATCGATCAGTGAAAGTGCTATGACACTATTTTTATTGACCCCTAGACCTACTGAGTATAAAAAGCCAAGCGCAAATTGTGCGTATTTATCTCCGTTTTGTGCTGATTTTTGGTACCACTTGACTGCTTCTTCAAAATCTTGAGGAACACCTAAACCGACTCGATGCATATAGCCAAGCAGATATTGTGCTTTGGCGTTGCCTTGTTCAGCCGCTTCCTTGTACCACCTAACCGCTTCTTTGTCGTTTTGTTTGACAACCTTACCTTCGCTATACATACGTCCTAGGTTAACTTGCGCGAATACATCCCCCTGTTTTGCGGAAACTACAGTATCCTCGAACAAGGTTTTATGGCTTGCACTGTGTCCGTGTTGAATTGTCCAAAGTATTAGAAAAACACTGCTGAATTTGAGCAGAACGAATGGTAAATCGCGATGTTGAATTAATGTGCGCACTTCATTCACTCCTTTTCCAATTGAAAGTATGTGAGTTAATCATGTAATGAGTTTGGGGATGTTGAGGCATCCATGCTCGTAGGTTCAACTCAATCACAAATAACTAAAAGTGATTACCAACTGGTTTGTTTTTACGTTATTCACACCATCTAGATTAAAAAATAATGCATTGCTAAAAATGAGTTTTCATATCAAAGAAATGAAATGCGTTGATCTTCGAGGAGGAGAACCGTTTCGACATCACCCAAGACTAAGAGATACTGAACAAACCTTATTGATCAACTGTCTAATCTTTCGCAACATTAGCACTTCATCTCAATTGCACAATTCGAAAAATAACAATGATAAAACTCCTTATACCGCTGTCGCTATTCACACTTTTCAGTGCCCACACATTCGCAGAAGACAATGCAAAAAACAAAAGCTACGAAGCCGTCTTTAGCAATCTAGCGTTGGGTTGTATTCACAAAGAATACACCAACAAAATCGCACACTTTATCAATAGTGACGACGATATAAAGCCGCCCCGAGAACTCTATCCTGCGTTTTACGGTTGCTTTGATTGGCACTCCTCAGTACACGGACATTGGTTGTTAGTGCGGATGCTCAATACGAGCAGTGATAAGGTAGACACTGCCACGATAATTAAGAAATTGGGGCAGAGTTTTACGGCGGAAAATATTGCAGGGGAGCTAGCCAATTATCAGCGACCCGGTTTGAGTTCATTTGAGCGGCCTTATGGCATAGCATGGCTGTTTCAACTTACGGCGGAACTTCGTCAGGCTTCATTTCCAGAGGCCAAGGTATGGTTACAAAACCTACTTCCACTGGAGCAGCAGGCAGTTGCTAATATCAGCGACTGGCTTCCTAAATTAGCATTTCCCATTCGCACCGGCGAACATAGCCAAACGGCGTTTGCTTTTGGTTTGATGTTAGATTGGAGCCGGATAGCTGGCGATAAAGATTTTGAAAACCTCTTGACCGCTCGTATTCGTGAGCTATATCTAAAAAACGAAGATTGTCCGCTTGCATATGAGCCGTCAGGGCAAGACTTTTTATCTCCTTGCATCGCTCAAGCGGATCTAATGCGACGGGTGATGGATAAATCGACGTTTGCAAAATGGCTGTCTACGTTTCTTCCCAGTCTTCAAAGGGATAGTAGCACTGACTGGTTGGTGCCTGCAGTAGTGACAGATAAAAGCGATGGTAAGTTAGCTCATCTCGATGGTTTGAATACCAGTCGTGCATGGATGCTGGAGGGTATTATCAGTGGATTGCCTGATAATGACCCTCGGATTGCAGCGTTAAAGCTGGCCGTAGAGTCCCACCGAAAAACTGGCCTTGAAGCCGTTTTAGGTGAGATGCATTA
>JBCDMA010000132.1:0-10306 GCA_038744645.1 Pseudomonadota bacterium
AAGAGCAACGCCAATGCGTAGACAATGCTTTTAGCAAAAGACATGGTCGCATTTAATCGTTTTAGCCATTCGATATCGATACTGCCAGATTCAACGGCATTTTCTTTTTTCAACTCCAACAACAAGGTTTCCGCTGCTCGCGGATTTGCATGTCGTTGCGTCGGCGACACAGTAATGACAGCAGGTAAAGGATTGCTTTCCAGGTATCCAATAGCATCCCCAAGCCCGGACAAGAGTACGAATTCTTTCAGTGCATTATCTGCGCTAATGTATTTTACATCTGCAACTTCAGGCCGCAACGAAAGTCTAGTAACAAGCTGAGTAGCCTCAGTGCTCGATACGTCATGTTTTAAGAACAGAGAAATTTCAGCAGCTTGTTGCCAGCTGTCGGTGACTGATTCGGTATTTTTAACAAGAATATATAGCACACCAGGGAGAGTTAAACTGATACCAAGAACACCTACCGTCATAAAAGTAGCAAGTGGCGTTCGATACAACTCGCCGAGGCTAGCAAAAAGCTGTCTCACATGGTCTGTAACAAAGACAGATGTTCGTTGCAGGAAACCGATTTTTTGGAAGTTGGCGCCCTTTCTGTCTTTAAACACAACACTCAAGAGTAGTATTCCTCGTCGTCTTCTGACACCAAGCCATCGGTTATCATCTGCCCCTCTTTAAGCGTCAAGGTGCGGTACCTCATTCTCGCGATCAAGCCAAGATCATGAGTCGCAATCAATACTGCGACACCTGCTTGATTGAAGTTTTCAAAGAGGCGAATGATTTCCAGTGAGAGCTTTGGATCTAAATTCCCCGTTGGCTCATCTGCCAACAGCAATGGCGGGCGATTGACGACGGCTCTGGCAATACCGACGCGCTGCTGCTCACCACCTGCAAGCGTGATAGGTAAATTTTCTGCTTTGTTTTTTAATCCGACCATATCTAGCGCGGCCATCACTCTGGATGCAATGGATTTTCTTGAATGCCCTTCAATGATTAATGGCAGCGCGACATTGTCAAACACCGTTTTAGTCATTAGTAAGTGGTGGTTTTGGAAGATCATGCCAATATCTCTGCGAATAAAGGCAATTTGGTTTCGCGTGATGTTGTTCAGATCGTACCCATTGATGAGCACATTCCCGACGGTGGGTCGCTCCATGATACTGATCAATTTCAACAGTGTTGACTTCCCAGCACCAGAATGGCCAGTAAGAAAGGCCATTTCTCCTTGTTCAAGGTGAAAGTTCACTTTCCTTAACGCTTGGCGACCGCCAGGGAACGTTTTACTGACATCTTGAAATTTAATCATGTGGTTCGCCTACGCCTTAACCATAATTCTTCAAACAACTACTCGTCAAACAACGCGTCTACAAATTCTTCGGCGGAGAACGCCCTGAGATCTTCTATACCTTCACCGACCCCAATGTAACGAACAGGTATACCAAATTCATTCGCAAGTGCAAAAATGACGCCGCCTTTTGCTGTACCATCAAGTTTCGTAAGGTTGATACCTGTCACCCCTATTGCCTCATTAAACACTTTTGTTTGGCTTAACGCATTTTGCCCTGTGCTAGCATCCAGTGTAAGCATGATTTCATGTGGGGCATCGGGTATTTGTTTTTTTAAGACTCTGACGACTTTCTTTAACTCTTCAATCAAATTGTCTTTATTTTGTAAGCGCCCAGCCGTATCGGCTATCAAAATATCAGCATCTTTTGCTTTTGCAGATGCTACAGCATCAAAAATCACAGAAGCACTGTCAGCGCCAGTATATTGTGATATTACTGGAATGTTATTGCGTTCACCCCATACTTCAAGTTGCTCTACTGCGGCAGCCCTGAATGTATCTCCTGCTGCAAGCATCACGGTTTTTCCGGCGGCTTGAAATTGTTTTGCAAGCTTGCCAATGGTGGTTGTTTTCCCAACGCCATTGACACCTACCATCAAGATGACAAAAGGTGTCTTATCTGACGCATCGTCTTCTACTGTGGTATCCAGCTTTTTTGAAACAGGCATCAGTATGTCAGTCAATTGTTCTTTTAGTAACGCGGCAAGTGCCTCACCGTCTTTTAACTGTCGATGAGTAGATTGTTGAATCAGTGATTGCATGACCTGTTGCGTGGTTTTCATTCCCAGGTCGGCAAGCAATAGCTGTGTTTCCAACTCTTCATACAAGTCATCATCAATTGATTTCCCTACTAGGAGGGTTTTAAAGCCGTCCCCTAATTGCCTTCGTGTTTTTGACAGCTTGTCTTTTAATCTTGCAAAGAGTCCTTTTTCGCTGTCCTTGTTTTGTTCCGGTTGAGACGCGTCTACAGCGTTCTCATTGAATGTTGATTCCGACGGCGCCGATTCCTTACTTTCAGGTGTTTTTTTTCGCCAGTTAAACAAATTTACCCTCGCGCTTACTTAATGTCACGTTGTTTGAATTGCTTTACAATGAATGAGTTGGTTGTTTCTTGCGCTGTGTCAACAGGGTATTTGTTGCATAGCAGAATAAACCTAACCAAACTCTCTGCTGGATATTAACACTGACTAAATGATAGATGCCATCTAAAGCTAAGAAAACAAAAAAAACGTCTAACCAAAGTAGGATAGGAAACGTCAGAATCATTTCTGGAAAATACCGAAGTAGAAAGCTAGATGTATTCAACGCGGATGGACTTAGGCCAAGCACAGATCGTATTCGAGAAACCATTTTCAACTGGCTCATGCACGATACCCTCAATGCATCAGTGTTAGACATGTTCGCAGGCAGCGGCATATTGGGACTTGAATCAATATCGCGTGGTGCAAAGGATGTGACCTTTATTGAATTGAACACGTCTGCGTTTGACGTGTTGAAAAGCAACATAACAAAACTTCAGGTAGAACAAGCTTTAGTAAAACGCGGCGATGCACTATCTATTTGCGGCGATTTACACAAGCCATTTTCGCTTATATTTATCGACCCGCCATTTCGCCACGGATTGGTGTTAAACGCACTGAATAGCCTGTTAACCAATAACTTGATAGCTGACAACGCACTCGTTTATATCGAACACGAACCTGAACTTAACATCGATTATCCTCCGCAACTGACGTTAAAAAAAGAGCTTCGCACGGGCGGTTTGATTGCGAGCCTTTTTCAATACAACTATTAAACCTGCACTGGCGTCTTTACGTCAACATTGCTAACACCTAGATTGCTTACGCCAAGGCCGCAAATGACCATCTTCATTTCGTTAATACCAAAATTGTCCGGCTGTTCTGATTGAAGAAAATCAAGCATCGAATCAAGTACAGATAATTCGCACTGAACCAGTTCATGCGCTCTAAACTCACCTGGTGTGAGTTCCCTTTGCACTTCCGCCTCAATGTATCTTTCGATGTCGCCTTGACTGAGTTTTGCAACCTCGACCGCAGGCTGCATCTCTTGATCCGCAAATGCATCCAAACAAATACCCAAGGCGACGACAAAATCATTGTATGATTGTGCGGCAAGTGAATCTTCAGTGGCTATATCAAAAAGACCTTCGAGCTTGTTTTGGATTGCATCAACATTTAACTTGCTCTTTCGGTTAAGCAGTTTTGCCCAATACTGTGTAAGTATTTCTTTGGCAACAATGGCTTGTTGCTGCTGATTGATTGCATACAAGAATAAATCAGCATTGATGAGCATTCGCTCTGCGAGAATCAACGCGGTTGCGAGAGAGTAGTGTTTATTAAGAGCTCTTAAACGAGCAAAGTGTTGAAGTTTCTTATGCTTTTGCGCTCCCCGATTTTGATCCATTTCTGCGCTGCTATTTGGTTTTCGCTTGTGTTGCCGCTTTTGTTTGGAATTCATCTCTCTTGTCCATATTTGCCGCAAACTAAGATGCGAAAGTAAGTATTGGCCACGCAATGCATGTTGAATTAAAAAACATGCTAATTTTTTGCATGCTCTAGCCGTTAACCATAAAACAACATTGTAACCGAGGATAAATATGAGTTTAATGACCGTCAATGAAGTTGCTGATTATCTAAAGATCCAAGAAAGTAGAGTACAGCGATTAGAACGAGAAAGCCTACTCATTTCAAAATCTAAAGACGACGCAGGCGCGCCACTGTTCGATAAAGGCGATGTTGAGCGTTATAAAGAACTTGCCGAACGTCTAGGCGGTCTTTAGTTTATCTATTTTAGTTGGTTTAGTGATGCGCTTATTGCGAGCGCATCAACAATCCAGCGATGGTTCTTATCCCCAAAGCAGAGCCACCTTCTGCCATCTGATCGTTCCCATGTCGTGCATATGCGGCAGCTAAGTCAATATGAAGCCACTGCGCTTGATTCACATTGATAAACCGTGACAAAAATCCCGCTGCATTCGACGCACCGCCAGCGCCGCCGCCTTTCTGTGGTCTACTATTTGCTGTGTCAGCGAAAGGTGACGGGCACTTGTTTTGATGGAATGGTGCAAGCGGTAAACGCCACAAAGGCTCATTAACCTCGCATGAAACATCAAGTGCTTCGTTAGCAAACTCATCGTGCAGTGAGAACAATGCATTGTAGTCAGTACCTAAGGCTGCCACTGCAGCGCCGGTCAATGTAGCAGCATCAATAATCCTTTCTGCGCCAGCCTCAGACGCGGCAATAAGGCCATCTGCGAGCACCAACCGTCCTTCCGCATCCGTATTTACTATCTCCACAGACAAACCGTTTTTATATGTAATGATGTCACCTAGTTTATAAGCATGGCCGCTGATCAGGTTCTCGGCACAACATAAGTAGACTTTTACACGTTTTTTCAGGCCGCATTTAATTGCTAGTCCAAGCGCCCCAATCACTGTCGCTGCGCCAGCCATATCGCATTTCATATCAAGCATACCCTCACTCGACTTTATGCTATAACCGCCGCTATCGTAGGTGATTCCTTTACCTACAAGCGCAAAATCAACCGCTTCAGTCTTTTCCGGGTTAAAGTCCAACTCAAGCATCACCGGTGGCCTCTCGCTGCCACGACCGACCTCAAAGATCCCATGAAATCCATGCTCGAGTAATGCCTCTCCCTCGATCATGCGGCTCTCGATGGTGTTATCACTGATTGTCGCCAACCAATTTGTTGCCATTGCTGCGAGATTTTGCGGACTGAGTGCTTCTGGAGAAAGATTGACCAGACTTCTCACAAATTCAAGTGAGCCAATATGTGCATCTAACCATTGAGTATCCTCTTGATTAAGATCAGGTACGTAAAGGATCTCGCGATTACTTTCGGGAAGAACGACCGCCTGCGCGAATGCATATTGATGCTCTCTCGGCCAACGGCCGATCAATTCAAATGATGAATAACCCAATGCGAGCAGTTTGCGTCCAGCACTTTGCACTACTCTTAAACTATCCTGTTTGTGCTCATCGATACTTATTTCAAACCCACCATCGACCGGTATTAATAGGTTGGTTGCACGTTGGATATAGGAGGCGTGATGTGATGTCTGTTTTGTATTGAGGCTAATTTTTAGCATTCATCTTGCACCTTATTCGTTCTATTTATGGCGCCAATTCATTGATTAACAGCGCATATGGCTCTTTAGGTCATCCTAAATACCACCGGTTGTTATTCGACAATTTACAATGAGAATCGATGGTAATTAAGTGAAGGTTTTGATTGCAATACTAAAGCATAGTGTTGATGGGGAACAATAAAATGGTATAAAAACTTAAAAAAAGATTGCAATTTTTGAAAAATTGACCATATTAGCGTGCTTATTTTTGTGAGTCCGCAACTCATAAGCAGGTTTGGAATGCAGTAATCACGCATTCGCGAATCATCTAAAAATCATTAGCAATTGATAGCGATACTTTAGACAAATTGACATTGGTCGTTAACCTTTGTCTCAGATTGAAGAGAAAGAATTATGTCGAAAGCAAACAACAAGGCAATTGGCCTACTCGCGTTGGCCGGATTGGAAGCTTATCAGGAATCTGCCGATGAGGAGTACATGAGTGAGGCTCAATTAGAGCACTTTCGAAAAATCTTATCTGCATGGCGCACGCAACTGCGTGAAGAAGTGGACCGCACTGTAAACCATATGCAAGATGAAGCTGCCAATTTCCCTGACCCAGTTGACCGAGCGGCACAAGAAGAAGAATTCAGTCTTGAACTTCGCACAAGAGACCGCGAGCGTAAGCTCATCAAAAAAATCGAAAAGACACTTAAACGAATTGAAGATGACGATTTTGGGTTTTGCGATTCCTGCGGCATTGAAATAGGTATCAAAAGACTAGAAGCCCGACCTACGGCCGATATGTGCATTGACTGTAAGACCATGGCTGAAATCAAGGAAAAACAACTGCAGGGATAATACGTCTGTTTAACAAACTCGGTATCCTGTTCATTGCGATACTAGAGACAAACGGTCAGAAATCGGTATCGTTCAAATGATGAAACAACGATTTAAGGCCACTCGATTTGCTCCATCACCCACTGGCCCGCTTCATTTCGGCTCACTTGTATGTGCAGTTGCTTCTTATTTATTCGCTAAACAACACGATGCGAGATGGTTAGTCCGTATCGAAGATATCGACAAACAGCGTTGTAAACCAGAAAACATAGACGATATAATTCGATGCTTGCACGCGCACGGGTTGAAAGAAGACGGTCCAATCGTGCTGCAAAGTCAAAGAAGTGAACTGTATAAAGAATACATAGAGAAACTCAAAACAAGACAACTAATTTATGCGTGTGATTGCTCACGAAAAATGATCAAACAACGCGCTAGATACTATGATGGTTTTTGCAGAGAACGCAATCTTCTGCGAAAAAACAATGCACTCAGGTTCAAGAATCTGGATTGTCCTCGTACTTTTAGCGACCTACACTTCCAAATCCAACACACCTCATTGCCAGTTGCGCATGAAGACCCTGTTTTACGGCGAGCTGACGGGCAATACAACTACAATCTAGCGATGATTGTTGACGATATAGAACAAGGTATCGACCTCGTTGTGCGAGGTGCAGATTTGCTTGATCAAACGCCACTACATCAACACCTATTTACCAGTTTTGATGCACCAGCACCTGCGTATTTCCATATTCCTCTTGCTGTCCATAGCAAGGGTGTCAAATATGCTAAGCAATCATTCTCACCTGCGATAAACAATAAAGTATCATCTCAGAATCTTGCGTCTTGCTTGGTTTTCTTGGGCATTCCTATTGAAACGATTCCTCGACATGAATCCGTTGACACCCTTATTGCGTGGGCAGTGAGCGCTTGGCAACCAAGCCTACTAGCACGACGTAAAGAAATTGCTGTTATTCAGTCAAATGACGTATACTCGCCACATTATTCGTAACCATCATGACTAATATTCGTTTGCAAACCCAAAAGCTTTCACCCGCAGTGTACGCGAAATCGCAACATCCATTGCGGCGAGAACACATTCCAAAGCACGTCGTTCAAATCATAGAAAAACTTAACGCTGCTAAATATGAAGGCTACGTGGTGGGTGGCTGCGTAAGAGACAAGCTTTTTGGTATGGCACCAAAAGACTTTGATGTCGTTACGGATGCGCGTCCTGAGCAAATAAAACAACTATTCAAAAATTGTCGACTGATTGGCCGGCGATTTAGACTGGCGCATCTGCGCTACGGGCGTGAAATCGTAGAAGTCGCTACGTTCAGAGGACATCACGTTGAGTCTTCTCCCGATTCACAAACCTGTGATTCAGGCATGTTGATGCGAGACAACGTGTACGGATGCATCGAGGAAGACGCGGCGCGCAGGGATTTTGAGATGAATGCCATGTATTTCAATCCCATTACCGAGGAAATACTGGATTTTGCAAATGGTTTACAGGCCGTTAATAAACGCAAAATTAAAATGATAGGTATTGCGCAAAACAGAATTGCGGAAGATCCCGTAAGGATGCTTCGCGCAGTGCGATTTAGTGCAAAGCTCGGATGCAATTTACATGAAGAGTTACAAGATGCAATAAAGCGCCAGGCGCAGCTTATTTCCAACGTCGCACCAGCCCGATTGTTTGAAGAAATCAACAAGTTACTTATTTCCGGGCGAGGGCAAGCAACACTGCCTTTGCTCATCGAGTTTGGCTTAATGCAACACTTGTTTCCACTGTGGGTCAATCCGGTAGACAGCCATTCCAGTAAAGAATGGCAAATCATTGACAAAATGCTGGCGAATACAGATGAACGTCTAAAGAACAACCTCAAAATCACACCGGCATTTCTGTATGCCACGGTGTTGTGGTATCACATAGAAGACTATGCGTTACGCTTATCCCAAGAGGGTGGGCTGAACTATTTTGATGCGCTAAATATTGCTAGCATTGATATGCTACAAGTGCAGTTGAAACGCGTGATGATCCCAAAACGATTCACAATAGTGATGAGAGAAATATGGTCATTTCAATACCGATTGAACAACCGAAGCGGGCGTCGCCCTTTTCAAATGATGACGCATCCGAGATTCAGAGCAGCTTACGATTTTTTATTGCTGCGCGCGTTTGTAGAAGGAGGCGAATTACATGATATCGCAGAATGGTGGACTCAGTTCCAAACAGCGTCCAATACCGACAAGAAATCAATGTTGTTGCCACAAAAAAACAAGCGTAAACGACGTAACAAAAGACGCAGTACGTAAAGGTTAGTGCCCATGTTAGTCAACACTGTATACATTGGCTTGGGTAGCAATTTGCAATCACCCAAACAGCATGTAATACAAGCGCTTCAGGAAATTCACGGTACTCAAGAGATCTTTATTCAAGCTTGTTCTCATCTCTATGAAAGCGTCCCCATGGGTCCTCAAGACCAACCCAATTTTATAAATGCGGTGTGCAAAGTTGCGACGTCGCTTACTCCCCTTGCACTCTTAGACAAAGTTCAAGAAATAGAAGAGCGTCATAAACGCGTTAGAAACAATGAAAAATGGGGGCCGAGAACACTTGATTTGGATTTATTGCTATACAACCAATTAAAAATAGAGGAGCCGAGACTCAAAGTACCGCACTACGGCATGCATGAGCGTCAATTTGTGTTGATACCCATGTTTGAAATTGAGCCTGATATGATTATGCCCGACGGCAGATCACTCGCGTCGTGGATCAACCTTTGCGAATTGTCTGGGCTGAAACGACTTGAAGATAAAATTGATTATAAGTCTCTGGCCGCATGAGTGCGCAAATTGAACAAACACGGATTGATCGATAATGGTATGGTCAATGGACGAAATACAAGGAATTATTACGAATGAAACCAATTACTATCTCTAATTTGCAGGCAATGAAGTCCGAGGGTAAAAAGTTCGCGTGTTTAACCGCATATGATGCAAGTTTTGCAAAACTCTTTGACCAGCAAGGAATAGAAGTTTTACTTATTGGCGATTCACTTGGCATGGTGTTAAAAGGTAAAAACGATACTTTGTCAGTCACCACTGATGAGATTGCTTACCACGTTGCAAGCGTTGCCGCAGGCACAGAAAACGCGTTCATCATGGCCGATATGCCTTTCATGAGTTATGCCACTAAAAAAGATGCTTACGCCAACGCTAAAAAACTGATGGCAGCGGGCGCCAATATGGTTAAGCTCGAAGGAGGTAAGTGGCTGGAAAAGACCATCAAAGGCTTGGTGCAGCGCGGTATTCCTGTTTGTGCGCACATTGGTTTGACACCACAGATGGTACATGTGTTTGGTGGATTTAAAGTACAAGGCCGGCAACCCTCGCAAGCGGAAGCCATTGTTAAAAGTGCTCAAGCATTGGAATCAGCGGGCGCTCAGATGCTGCTCATGGAATGCGTGCCAACTGGGCTAGCTAAACAAGTGACTGAAGCATTGACTATCCCAACAATTGGCATTGGAGCAGGCAAGCATACCGATGGGCAAATACTGGTCATGCATGATTTAATGGGTGTGAGCGCCAATTACATGCCGAAATTCACTAAGAATTTTTTGGCTGAGACAAGCTCCATTGCAGAAGCAGTTCAAAAGTACAAGAATGATGTGGCAAGTGGTGACTTCCCAGACAAATCACATAGCTTTGATTAGGCTAACCCTCAGTCAACGTGTTTTGTTAAGTTTATTAGGATAGTTTTTGCTAGGGACGTTAGTCATTATGGATACAATAACCGAAATCATCAAACTCAGAGAATTACGCAGGTCGTGGCAAGTATCAGGTGAAAAGATTGCTTTTGTGCCGACTATGGGGAATCTTCACGCAGGCCATTTAAGCTTGGTAAAAGAGGCTAGAAAGCACGCATCGAAGGTTGTGGTTTCAATCTTTGTCAACCCACTTCAATTCGGTCCTGATGAAGATTTAGACGCCTATCCACGCACACTTGAAA
>JBCDMA010000133.1:0-10288 GCA_038744645.1 Pseudomonadota bacterium
ATATAGTTAAATAAAGCACACGATGTTTTGACATTTAATCAACACGTTATTGGATAGTAACTGTGATGAATAATGGCAGTACATCACAAACGAGAAGAGAATAAAATTATGAAAAAGCAAATAGTTTACGCTGGCGCATTACTGAGCGGACTAATGTTCTCAGCCATATCCAAGGCAGATGTGAATTTTGATCTGGATGACATTGAACGGTGGGAAATGGTCGGTATGGAAGTATGTCTTGATGTATCGCTTGAGAAAATTGACGGTGTGCCAGTGCGACTGGAAATGAAGATTGAAGATGATGATCCTACGTATGAGTTTGAAATATTAGCTGAAGACGGTAATAACTATAATGTCGAGTGTAACGCAGAAGAAGGACTTGTTACTGAAGTAGAGCGCAGCACGACTGCAGATGATCCAATTTTCAAAAAATATGCAAAAGTTTCCATGAGCGATGCACAAAAGACAGCATTGGATTTTCATCCTGGCAAAGTGATTGCAGTGGAATATGAAGTTGGTTTTGACGGCACTGTTACTTATGAGTTCGATATCATGACTGACCTCGGTCCCGAAGTGAAGGTAGACGTTGACGCTGCGACTGGAGAAATTGAAGAAGCTAATTTCGAATTATACGAAATCGGCGGAAAAGAAGAGTCGTAAGCTCACGTCCTGGCCGTTGATAACTAATGGTAAAGACTAGTTAGTGTTACCATTAGTCCGACTTGTAAGTATAAATAGTACGACTTGTAAGTACAAAGCGCAGTGGTGAAGTCATTTATTCAACGCGCACGTTGAATGAAATTTCCTCATCACTGTCTTCCTCAGTAACACTGATATCATATGTGCCGTTTCGCATCGGATAAAAGCTGAATTTGAAACTTCCTGGCCCTTCGCATTGAATCGCCCGAAAATGCAGCCCTTGCATTGATACCTGAATTCCCTCTACTGTTAATATGCGCAAATGAGTATTTGTGATTAATGCAGCCAAATCGAAATTTAATTCCGTTTCATCATCTATGTCATTACATGACACATTCAATCGATAATAATCGCCATTATTGAGCGCGATATCTGACGGCGATACAACCAGCCCTTTTTCGCCTGTAGTGACCTCGACGAAAACGTCTTTCGGTGGAGAAAATGGCCTAGATTCAGCAACGACTTGACTTGACGCAAACAGATATATTGCAATTAGCAGTATTGAATATTTACTCACTTTCATTCATTTTTTCCTTCTAGATGTTTTCGCGTTCTACACATTTTCGCCTTGACACTCATTTCATGTTTACTAGGCTTTGAGGCGCTATCACCAGAACGAGTTTTCAATGCTCGGGTTGTTAGGTGAGGCGAATAAAAATAATTTTTTAGGCAATAAGTATTGTTCTAAATTCGAAAAATTTCCTCAGTGTTTATTGGACTATTCTAGGAGGCTTCCTCCTACTTTAGATGGATATATAGCGGGAACTAGTTGCCGTATACTCCCGACTGATTAACACTATTTATACACTTTTTTAAAACCAACACAATCAACGTACTGCCATAAAAACAACAATACATGTCGTGGATAAGGCAGAAACTTAGGGACAAAAAATGCATTCAAGCAAAATAAAAAGCTCTCCATTAGCGCTTGCAGTTGCAATTAAATTAGCGCTTATTTCACAAGTTTCGGCACAAGAAAGCGAAGTAGAAGTGCTCGAAGTGAAAGGCGAAACGCCTTTAAACACCTCACTCGATGCGCAAACACTGTTTGGCAGTAAGCAAGTATTAAGCGCAGAAGACATTCAAGCGTCAAACGCTCAGTCACTTCCTGAAATACTTAAAGCGCAATTTGCCAGCGTAAATCTGAATGACGTCCAAAACAACCCGTTTCAACCGGACTTACAATACCGCGGATTCACTGCATCACCACTGCTAGGATTGCCGCAAGGTATTTCTGTTTATATAAATGGATCGCGCGTCAACGAAGTATTTGGTGATACCGTCAACTGGGATCTGATACCGCTTGACGCAATAGATTCGGTAGCGCTCTACTCAGGTTCTAACCCAGTGTTTGGTCAAAACACGCTCGGCGGCGCATTGGCGCTTAAGACCAAAAATGGTTTCACTTATGAGCAACACGAAGTAGAACTGGGTGCAGGTAGCCATGGCAGAGAAGAGATTGGTATCGAAAGTGGCGGTAACTCAGGTGACTTTGGCTATTACATCAATTTGACGAATTATGAAGAAGATGGTTGGAGAGATTTTTCACCATCTGAAGTTAGACAAGCATTTGGTTCTGTGTCCTACCACACCGATGAATCACGCATTGACGTAAGCTACATGCATGCTGACAACAGCCTCATTGGTAACGGCGCATCACCCGTTGAGTTGCTCGAAATTCAAGGCCGTGAAGCGGTTTATACCAATCCTGACCAAACTGAGATTGAACTGAACAATATTTCAATCAACGCTGAATTTGAGTTAAGTGAAAGTCTATTGTTAAACCTAAATGCGTTTTATCGAAAAACTGAAATTGCATCGATCAACGGAGATGACAGTGATTTTGGTCCTTGTGCATTTGAAGACGGTAGAGTCACCTTGTGTGAACTTGAAGACGACGATGACGACGATGACGACGATGACGACGATGACGACGATGACGACGATGACGACGATGACGACGATGACGACGATGACGACGATGATGACGATGACGACGATGATGACGATGAGTTGGCTGTTGTCGGTGATGAAGCAGAAGCAGTAGAGTTTGTTGGATTTGGACCTGAGGTTGCCTTTACTGAAATTGCAGCCGCTGCAGGCATCGATCCAAGTGAAGTCGACGGTACTTTTAATACAGGTGACACCGACGCTGAAAATATAGGTATTTCTGGGCAAATCGTGAAGCAGTATGAATTAGGCGGGAAATCAAGCGAATTCATCTTTGGCGCAGGGTACCAGCGCGGTGACATCAACTATGAAGCTGATACTACTTTCGGTATTTTGTCCAACGACACGCCTGCAGATCCGCGTGCAGTCACTCCAATAATGGGGGTTATGGATGCGGAAGCGAGAGTACGTCTCGATGTTGACACAAAAGTAGTGTATGCCTTCTTTGTCAACAGTACTGAATTGACTGACCAGCTGACGTTGAATATTGCAGGTCGTTACAATGACGATCACATCATCATGGAAGATTTGAGCGAAGACGGTGACGATTCACTTGACGGTGATCATGAATTTTCACGATTCAATCCAGCGGTCAGCGTTGATTACAAGATTGATGACGAGCAGAGTATCAGCGTTGGTTATAGCGTTTCATCCAGAACACCAAGCCCGGCTGAACTCAGCTGTGCAGATGAAGACGATCCGTGTCGATTGCCGAATGGTTTTGTCGCTGATCCGCCGTTAGATGAAGTTGTGACAAAGACCTTTGAAATTAACTACCTAGGTCAGTTTAACGACATGACGTTGTATGCAAATCTATTTCACAGTGACAGTGAAGACGACATTATTTTTCAACAGGCGGGAACCGTTGCGTCGGAAGGTTTCTTTATCAACGTAGATGAAACCAGACGACAAGGGTTAGAACTTGGTCTCAGCGACGTCATTGACGATTTTTCATATGGACTGAGTTTCAACTACCTCGATGCAACCTATGAATCGACATTTACCTCGTTTAGTCCACAGAACCCACTGGGTGGTGGCAGAGTTGTTTCACCGGGTGACACCATACCGGGCCAACCTGAAATCTTGTTTAAAGGTTATTTTGATTATGATATAACTGACAAATTCGTTGCAGGCGTTGAACTTATTGTAGCGTCAGATCAGTACTTCCGTGGTGATGAGGCAAATGAAAATGAAAAAGTTGACGGTTATGAAGTGGTCAACTTACATGCGGGCTATCAAATCACGGATCAACTTGCTGTACAGCTACGTGTAAACAACCTCTTTGATAAAGAGTATGAAACATTTGGCACTTACGGTGAGGCCGATGAGGTACTTGAGGATGTTTTCCCAGAAGTTGAAGGTCCTGAATTTGTGGGCCCAGCTGCACCTCGTTCAGTAAGTGTTAAAGTGAGATATGTATTCTAAATATGTGTTCGTCCTTTTGATGTTAATCTCAAGTGCTGTTGCGCAAGCAAAGCACTTGGGTGACATCAAGGTTGGCGTGTTAAGCTATGGCACTGTCAACTGGGAAATGGACACCATCAAATTTCACGGCATAGACCATGCAAACGGTGTCAATTTAGTTCCAGTAAAAATCACATCAAAAAATGCCGCCGCAATCGCGCTTCAAAGCGGCGCAGTTGACATGATTTTGACCGATATCTTCTGGGTAATAAAACAGAAGGGCGATTATGTCATTCAGCCTACACATAAGCTCACCGGCGGCATTTATGCCAAAGAGGGCGTGCGTCTGGAGGATATAAAAAGTCTAGGTGTAGCAGGTGGCGCTAATGATAAGAACTTATTGGTATTAAAGGCGTATCACGAGAGACGAGGCCAACAAATGCCTGAGCAAGTCAAATTTGCAGCACCTCCGTTGCTTAATGAACTGGCTATCAAAGGCCAGTTTGATGCAGCAATGAACTTCTGGCACTACAATGCGAGATTAGATGCCAACGGGTTCACAAATATTTTGCCTACCAGTCATATGCTCAATGAATTAGGCATTGAGCAGTCTGTTCCATTGTTGGGCTGGGTATTTAAACAAGCATATTCTGAGGAATCAGCCGACGCTGTTGATGCCTTTTTAGAAGCAAGTAAACTCGCCAAACAGAAACTGCTAGAAGATGATAATGAATGGGCTCGCCTTCGCCCTATTATGCGCGTAGAGACAGACAGCGACTTTAGTGCACTTAAAACGCATTATAAAGAAACGGTATTGTTTGAAAATGCTGATGTCAGCCTGCAGGCCACCAAAGACCTATTCGTGATCGTGAAAAACTTAAAAAACCAAACGGTGTTTCCACCGGATTTTGTGTTTCCCGACAATCTCCTTTATCGCCAATCTGAAACTGAAATCGCATTAACGACTGGCGCTCACTAGCGTTACGCATTTATGACGGCAGTAACGCAAACAACCAAGTGGCGAGCATTTTTTTGGCAAGCCGCTGTTGTCGCAATGGTTGTGTCGATATGGCAATTTGTCACAGTCGTTTATAATCCCGATTATTTACCTGGCATCCTCGATATAGCAAAAAGCTGGTATTTTCATTGGTCACAAGGCACCCTAGCTAGCGATTTGACGGCAACGTTGACGCGTGTTGCTATCAGTTTTTTTCTTGCAATGCTTGTCGGCATGCTAATGGGCATTATATTCGGTACGTTTCAAACGGCTAATGTACTTTTTCAACCCTTTCTCCTATTTTTCTTAAACCTGCCCGCGTTGGTGACCATTATCTTGTGTTTTATTTGGATTGGTTTGGAGGAATCAGCGGCTGTCTTAGCAGTGTTTATTAACAAATTACCGATGGTCATTGTTGCAGTAAGAGAGGGAACACGTGTTATTGACACCAAACTGATGGAAGTGACCAAGGTTTATAACGTTTCTTTGATGCGTACTTTTTTCCTCGTGTATTTACCCCAGTTATATCCTTTTATTCTTGCCGCGGCGAGAAATGGTCTCGCACTTATATGGAAGATTGTGTTGGTTGTGGAACTGCTGGGCAGAAGCGATGGTATTGGATTTGGCTTGCACAATTTGTTTCAGTTTTTTGATATCGCAGGCATTCTCGCTTATGCCTTTAGCTTTATGGTGATCATGTTTCTTGTTGATTTTTTAATTTTCAAACCACTTGAAAAGAAGATACAGCGGGGGAGAGACGATGTCCGCATTTGAGGTTAATGTGCATGACCTTACATTGGGAAATAACATTGTTACCGATAAATCCGAATTTACAGATGAACATCAAACACCACAACTCTGTTTTAATGAGTATTTCTAAGCGGACACCGCACCGAGTTCAGACGATATTCAGTGACTTACGGGCCGAGACACCAGATCTGCTCAGGGGGAAGGTGTAACTGACTAATTTATCTGATGAATTTCAAAAAGCTTTCCCAGCAATAATACCCCTCACGTATCTCCTACTAAAGTACGAAGTTTACCGAACCAATGGTGTATGGTTTGAAAAGTAGATGTAATTATCATGAGACATCTGTCACAAAATTGTTACAGCAATGAAAATAGACAAGCGCAGGGATTTGTGGTTTTCCTGCCTCGTCAGTGACGGGTTAACATTCTTAACACACAGTGGAACACATAAAATGAAAAGCAAAACACTCTTAAAAACGGGTATCGCGGTTGCAGTTCTTAGCACAATATCAACGAATGCCTTCGCTGAAGGTGAAGCAACCTGGAATATCTCTGGATGGCTCAACGAAGGTATCACTTACTACGATGATGGTGAAGGTTCAGACATCGCTCAATTGGGTGACAACGGATCAACACTAGGTAGCCGTATCACATTATCAGGAGGTTATGCGCCTGAGAATACGAGCTTAAACTTTGGATTTGAGGTTATCGTAGAACCAACAGCGGCTGTTGACGGAAATAGCGCTTCTCCATTGTTATCAAACCAAGACTCTTTAAGTAATGCGAACGCATTCGGTAGTGGTATTAGTCTTCTATCTAACAACGTTTATATCAGCGGTGACTTTGGTAAAGTGACCATTGGTACGCAAAGTATGCCAACGGATAACATTGCTGTATTGGCAGACCCTTCTGTAACAATCTGGTCTGGTATTTCACCTTTATTCCGCGCACTTGGGTTTACTATCCGCGGTCTTGGAGACGGCATTGATGCTATCCAAGGTGCAAATACAACTTGGGGCAGTTTTGCACAGTGTGCTGGCCTTAATGGTTTAGGTATCGGTATTGACTGTAACGGTATATACAGAAACGGTATTCGTTACGATGCACCAGCATTTGGTAACTTCAGTGTTGCTGTTGGTTATGCTAACGATGATGTATATGACTTTGCATTAAAATATGCAGGTGAAGTTGGCGGCCTAAAAGCGATGGCGCATTTTGGTTACGCTTACAACACTGATGGTGGCGCGAACATTGGTGGTAGTAGCTCTGAAACGACTCAATTCCAAGTTGGCCTAATGGACCCTAACTCTGGTATCTTCGGTACTTTCGCTTATCAACTAGAAGAAGTTGATGATGCTGTAGAAGGCTCAGGCGATGATACTGATGCTTACCACACCAAAGTCGGTATTCGTAAAGCATTTAACAAGCTAGGTGATTCAGCTTTTTATGTTGATTACGCAAGCTACAACGACCAATTTGGCTTGGCCAACGCTCAGGGCGTTACAGGTTCAGAGGTCAGCGTACTAGGCTTTGCTGCTGAACAATACTTCGGTGGTCGCTTCTTAATCTATGGTAAATATGAAATCATCAGCCTAGATGTTGACGGCGACGAAGTTGCACAAGGACTTTATGGTGACGCAGAAGACTTAACGTTATTCCAAATCGGTACAACAATTTTCTTCTAAAACGCTGTGTAGTAGATTTAAATAGCATTGCAGATAGTCTGCAATGCTATTTTACTTTTTTAAGGAGGAAAGGCAGCAATGAAACTTAAACGGGTTTTTTTCTTTTTGATTGTTGGTGTTAGCTTGGCGTCAACGAATGCATTGGCTAGCAAAGACGAACAGGTGATTTGGGAAAAAAATTCCAATGTGTATGTTAAGTTAGTTTCGCAAGCTGGCGCACAGAACCAACATCCAGCAACGGTTAGCACTGAAAACCTAAGTCAATTCCTTACAAGTATTACCTATACCAAGAAAAACAAGTCAGATCCAAAACCGCTTTTTGATAGCGACCAAATCGACACGCTGAGTAAACACGTGCAAAACGCTTTTACAAAGGCTTCTACCTATCAGGACATCAATTTTTCTATCAATAAGATTGAAAAAGCATTTGGCGGGCTAAGCACTGCCGAATACTTCACGGCAGGTAAAATATTTCTATCGTCTTCTGGCCTAAATCTGATTTTGGGTGACGTCAACAAAAGGCGCGATGAGGCATATGAGGCTGTTTATGATCCAACCAATCGCGGTTTAGTGAAATACGATTTAGATCACGGTAGCAGAAATACACCTTCAAAAGACTACAATATTGCATTCGCAGGCACAGATGACGCATCGACGGCACAAAATTCGTCGTGGTTAGCGATTCCTGTCGAGGCAGTAACACGACTAGCAGCGCTCGAAACGACTAAACGAAGTGAAAATGCGGCAGGTATTCCGGCTGATGTGGTCAAGCGCGAAGAATTAGATGCAATATTAGAACAACAGACACAGACTGTTCGTGCCGAAATCAAGCAGGCAATGACAGAAGTTCAAGCATCTCAAACCCAAGTCCAGTCGCCTAAAGTAGTAGAGACAAATCAGGGCCATACAAATACTTTAGGTACATCAGCTTCAGGTCAAACGGACGCATTGGCTGAGCGATTCAAAGTATTAAACCAACTCAGGGATCGTGGTTTGATTACTGAAGAAGAATATCAGACAAAAAGGAAAGAGTTGTTATCAGAGATCTGAGTTAGGTAATAGCTTTAGCTGGGCGATGCTCAAAAAATGTTCACCGTTTATGCGTCTTAAGAGTGTAAACGGCTGATTTTAAGTTATTTTTAATTTTTGCAATCAACAGTAAATTTAACAGACGACATGTCTGTTGTGTATCGGCACTCACACAACGCTTATGTAATTCCCGACTATGCACGATACACATTAAGGAGAGTGTTATAAATACCTACGCGGTATTTAACATACATCGGGTATGATTTAGGAGAAGTAGATGAATGAGCGTTGTCTAATTTCAGAGCAAAACTTAATCCAATATCTAACGAAGAAGGTCGAATGTGAAGTCAGTCAGGCGTCATTGCCTGTGGCAGAAGAGACCATATGGTACGTTATTAATCTGCTTAATTATTTTGCACAAAGTAATAACTTCTTTGTGCAAGAGCTAAAACGAAAGACGCTGCCAACCCTAGCATTCCTTTACAAAGACGCTTCAGAAACCAAATCTAACTCAAACAGAAATAAATTATTAAGAAGGCTGGGTGATTCGTCACTTTTCATGGGCGCATGGTTTTCAGAGCTTTATCACAGAAAAGGGATAAATAGGGACTACTTCATTGGGATGGGCAATGCTGCTTATGATTACCTTGCAGATAACGATCTGTACCAGCGACAGACATTTGCTGAACTAGCAAAAAATTTCCCTGAATTAATGAGTATCGCTTCAAATGTCTTAACAAATGATAGAGAACTATCAACGGACGATATCTTTGAACTGCATCAAAAGTGGATGGAGACAAACGATCCAGAGATTGAGAAGCGTTTGAGTAAGGCTGGTATAATTGTGATTCATAGCGATTTTCAAAACTAAAAAGATTGTATAAAGGAATTTTACTAAAGGGCGATGTTAAACATTTAGATTAACGACCAACGCCGTTTAACATCATAGAATGTAAAACAATAGTGAAAAAATCACGCGTTTAATGGACAAATATGTGGAAAAAACGTCGTCCAAACGTAGTACCTGTTTAGAGGTAACTTGACAACGTATTAGTGTGAATTGCTTGATACTATTGAAGTGCCTTACTAAAGAGACTGTAAACACGCGGTGGCAATCAAGCGTTACAGGGGTAATAACAAACTGTTTTTATTTATTTTTATTGTAGTTGTAGTGTCAACAAAAGTTTAATTCGATAGCGATTTTTAATAATTAATCGAGTCGAGTTATCGTTCTGAAGCAGATGGTACTAAGCATAATGGTATGCTACTTTAGTAGGATGCTGTATCCTTCTTGTCAGTTTGTAAATAGAATGTTGAAAGCTTAGCGAGCCAAGGCTTGTTTACTCAACTATTTCTAAGTTGGAGTGTAAAAATTATGCAACGTATTCTTATTATTGATGACCATCCAATCTTCCGTCATGCAATGACGTCAGTATTGTCTCAGCGTTTTCATCAAACTGAGGTAAAAGAAGCAGATTCAATTGAAAATGCAATGCAACTGCTTGAAGATGACAGCAACTTTGATCTCGTCATGCTCGACTTAAATATGCCAGATTCGAGTGGTTTAAATGGCCTTCTTGATTTGCGCAATAATTATCCATCCCTTCCCGTTGTGATTATTTCTGCAGAAACCGAGAAACAAAACATCTTACAAACCATTTCCTATGGTGCCGTTGGTTTTATCTCTAAAGCGAGCTCGATAGATGAAATTGCAACCTCGATTGAATCCATATTCGCAGGCAATGTTTGTCTACCATCAGATATCCTAAGGCAG
>JBCDMA010000134.1:0-10285 GCA_038744645.1 Pseudomonadota bacterium
CGTTGGAATGTGTTCTAACGATACTTTATCGGTGAAATTAGATGTAAAAAATGAAGTCGAACGCACAGGGATGTCATTCACCTCCACATTCGTGCCTGTTGCCAACGGTTTCAAATACGTTTTTGTTGAGGACAGTCGAGAATTAATACCCGGTGTATTAGGCGCATTAGATTGCTCAGTCGAATTCCTCGTCGTTTCATAAAAGCCGCAGATCATCTTTTGGATTTGTTTAGGGAGCTTTGACAATTGTTCAGCGTAGTTCTGTTCATCAGGTTTTATATGTTTAAGTTTTTCATCGACGACTGATTGCACCCTTTCAGGGTGCTTTGTTAGGTATCTTAATGCTATTTGATTGCATTGGTCAGGATCCGAATCAATATAAACTTGGTCACCTTGGTCACCTTGGTTCCCTTGTTCACCTTGGTTCCCTTGTTCACCTTGGTTCATAAGGTTTTTCAGCTCTGGCAGCAGAGCTTCTAATGCAGAAAGAAATCGATAGTGTACTCTCCAACTAAGAACAACCCTCGACGTATCTAAGTTTTCATCGTCAATAAGGTCTTTCTTTTGATAAACATAAGGAATCGGAGGCATTGATGTTTGATTTGCTTCTATCCAGGATGCCACTTTTCTCTTGTCTATGTTTTTTCCAGCCAGCAATAGTGTCAGATGCTCGAAATGATAATAGTCTTGCTTATATGCGCGAATGCAGCTTTGTGCGTTCTGTGGCATCGTGTCGGTATAACCACCATAGTGAAAATGCTGTCTAGATATATTATCGCCACGCAATACAACGGCATTGAGTCTATAATCATCATCGGACTCATACATTTGCAACTCTTGCTGCAATACACCGTCCCGTTCGAGTGTCATCTCGCTAGTTTTATAGTCAAGTTGAAGAATACCTTGTAAAAGATAGTCAAGAAGCAAGTAGAACAGTGATGCTTGCGTGGTCGTTAGAAAATAAAAGGTATAACCATTTTGAGTTGTCGCATTAATTTTAGCAGGTAAGAGATGGTTAATAACAAACAAATCATGGGTACAGGGATACTTCTGTGAACCTCTAAAGACCATATGTTCAATTAAGTGGCATAGCCCAGAGTGATCAAATACGGGCGTTTTGATGGCGAAGACGGCAGTGTATTCGGTAGCGTCAGAGTTACTTACTTCTAATTTCCTATCATCTCTATCAGTAGTAACGGTTTGAGTTTTATAATAGTGCACTTTCATATTCAGTGCCTTTTACTTACAGTGATTTGACAGGGATCCTATCTTTCTTCAATACCCTGTATTTGAGCGACTTGTTTGTAGTTTGCCCTGCCTTAGCTATTGTGTCTTTTATTAGGTGATGGTCTGGGGATTTACTGCACACAGGATCCGTTTTGTACATATCGCCTGTTAGCATGAATGCCTGGCATCGGCAGCCACCGAAATCAATGTGCTTTTCATCACAGTCTCGACAGGGACTTGGCATCCAATCATCACCGCGAAAGTGGTTGAAACTAAAATCATCGTACCAAATGTCTTTCACTGAACTTTGTTTCACATTTGGAAAGTTCAGTGGCAATATCTTTGCGCTGTGACAAGGCAAACAGCTGCCATCCGGCGTTACAGTTAAAAACGTCGTTCCCCATCCATTCATACAGGCTTTTGGCCGAACCTCGTAGTAGTCCGGTGTTACGAATAGAAACTTGGGCCCCTTACCGTTCTGTGTATCACGAAACTCATTTACATAGGTTTCGGCCACAGTGAGCTGATGTTTGGTCGGAAGCAAATGATCTCGATTCTCATAGGCCCATCCGTAATACTGCACCGTCGCAAGCTCTACGAAATCTGCATTTAACTCGCAGCTTAAATCCATGACATCAGGCATTTGCTCAATGTTTTGGGCAGTGATGCAAAAGTTGAGGACCATTGGATACTCGTATTTCTTAATCAGTTTGGCGACTTTGTGTTTATGCTCAAATGAGTGGCGCTTGTTGCCTATCAGATCGTTTTCTTCAGCATTAGCTGCCTGAAAACTCAATTGGATATGATCTAGTCCGGCGTCTTTTAGCGCCTTTATGCGCTTTTCGGTTAACCCGATGCCGGAAGTGATTAAATTCGTATAAAAACCGATATCACGCGCGTGTTTTACCAGTACTTCAAGGTCTTTCCTCATGAGTGGCTCACCACCAGAGAAACCCAATTGTACGGCCCCCATTTCGCGTGCTTCTGTTAGCACTTTTAGCCATTGCTTTGTATCAATTTCTGAGTTTTCTGCATCCATGTTGACCGGGTTAGAGCAGTATGGACAATGTAACGGACATTGATAGGTTAACTCTGCCAGCAACCAAAATGGTGGACCTACTTTTTGGGCTTTTTCACTCATTTAATACCCACTTCTTTTCTTTTGCATGTTCAATAAAACAGTCTATATCCTGTTCCATATCATCGGGAGCATCCGGAAACTTCTGCCTTATTGCTGTCTTAATGTCTTCGTCTGTATTTTTGCCATCGACGTGTAACAGAATTTCCGCTGCGGACTCGCTAAGTTTTACCATGCCCTCTGGAAATAACAATACGTGCCCATTTTGGGCTTTCTCAAACTGTAATCGATACAGCGGATTCATTCGCAATGACATGTTTAGAGCATCCCTTTGTGACAAATTTCTTGATTTGCAATACCGTCAAAAGGTACACGCTTGTGTTCATAGGCCAAACAGATGGCATCAGCAATGGTCCATAGTATGTCCAGTTTGAATTGCAGAATGTTAAGTGCGTCTTGCTGTTGTTTGTATGTTGTAAAATGATCTAATGTGATTTGCAATCCGTGTTGTACATCCCTTCTCGCTTGACTCAACCGCATCTGAAAATATGAAAAACCTTCTGGGTCAATCCATGTGTAATGTTCAGGCCAAGTATCCAGTCGACTCTTGTGAATCTTGGGTGCAAACATTTCAGTAAGAGATGAACACGCGGCTTCCTCCCAACTCGCTCTTCTGACAAAGTTCACGTAGGCACCGACAGCAAATTTCACTGACGGCAATAAATGCGTTTCATCAAGCATCTCTTCGCGATTAAGCCCAACTGCTTCACCTAGGCGCAACCAAGCTTCGATACCGCCGAGAGTGTCATCTCCCTCTCTACCATCGTGATCGATAATGCGTTGGATCCATTTTCGTCGCGTTTCTACATCAGGACAATTTGACAAAACTGCCGCATCTTTAACGGGGATAGCTGTTTGATAATAAAGACGGTTTGCCACCCAGCCTTGGATCTCTTCTTTGCTGCACTTGCCTTCGTTCATGCGCTTGTGAAATGGATGATTGATGTGATAATACTTTTCTTTGGCGCGTAATGCGTGTTCGAACTCTTCGCGGCTCAGCGGTGATTGGCTCATTCTTTTTCCTTGGCTACTTCATCAACATCATATTCTATTTCTATAGTTCAATTTCCATGCCATCGAAGGCAAGCTCGATATCTTCACTTTTCAGATATGTATTCTCTTGCGAGTTTTCATTTAGCACAGGGTTTGTATTGTTAATATGTATGAGTATTTTTCGACTAATATCATACTGGTTGAGCATATCAATCGCGCCGCCCTCGCCATTGACTGGCATGTGTCCCATCTGTGTGCCCAGCCGCTCGCTAAATCCATTCGCAATCATTTCATCATCTAACCACAGTGTGCCATCGAATAAAACGCAATCTGCCTGGCTCAGCATATCTTTCACCAAATCGCTTGCTTGCATACATCCAGGCGCATAAAAAAGCACTTTGCCTGTGACCTTATTAGTGATCTTAAGGCCAATATTATTACCAGGAACAATATTGTCTCTGTATCTAGAGTATGGCGGTGCGTTAGATTCCAACACAACGGGATTGAAGACTAAGTCATTTGCACCTGCTGGCGCGAACTCGCTTTCATACGCTGTGTCAATCGCTTGTCTCTGCAATCCGCCATGCCAATGCTTGAGCATATTAAACACTGGAAACCCTGTCGTTAAATCTTCATACACAACATCGGTACAATGCACGGGTAAGGGCAAACCCTCGCGCAATGTCAAAAGTCCAGTAGTATGGTCAATCTGGCTATCAGTTAAAATAATCGAACGGATTCGAGTCCCTCGCTTAACACCCTGCTCAGGCCAAAGTTTTGGCGTCTCATTGATTTGCTGCCTAAGGTCCGGCGAAGCATTGATCAATATCCAATCCAAACCATTGCTGCTTACGGCAATGCTTGACTGTGTTCTAGGCTTTGCGACGATCCTGTCATGGCGAATACCCGAACAAATATCACAGTGACAATTCCATTGTGGAACGCCACCTCCGGCGCCAGAGCCCAATATTAAAATCTGCATAATGAAAGAGAATTTACAAGAAGATGGTGATAAAAAAGGCTGCCTAAGCAACCTTTCAATGTACTACATTCTACTGCAGTTCGAAATTATCTGTTACTGATGTAAAGTGTAACTTCGAAGCCAAGTCTCATTTCTTGGTATGCTGGTTTTTTCCACATATTAATAATGCCCTTTTTTGTTAAATTCATGTAAGAGTATAAGTTCCAGTTGTTACAATCAACATGGTACCTTAGTAGGAAATTAGAAGGGCATTTTACCTTCTATCGAACGAGGGCACATAAAATGGCGGCTCGGCAAGCAGTTATAGGGCGTTAGCTCCCCTTCTTCGGCTTGTTGGATTTTGGCTCAAAGCTTCTGACGGACGCAAAAAAGCAAATGATTGTCACCACGCCAAGTACTATAAACTCATTTAAAGCAAATTTTTCGTACATGCTGAATCGCAGGAACTCTACACCACTGGAGAACGGATTAACAAAACAGATCCAGTAAAGCACCTCGCTGGCTTCTCGCATTTTCCAAAGTGGATAAAGCGCACTTGATAAAAAGAACATGGGGAAAATAACAAAATTCATGATCCCAGCAAAATTCTCTAGCTGCTTGATATAGTTAGCAAGTAACAACCCAAGCGAACCCAAAAACAATGCGAGAATAAAAATCACGGGAAGTGCATAAAGATAACCCAATAGACTGACTTGAATCGATAACAACGCCGCAATAAGTAAGAACACATACACTTGAAGAGCAGAAATAAGTGCGTTTCCTATGAGTTTACTGCACAGTAAAAACTCCCTTGGAAATGGGCTCATTAGCAGCACCTTCATGCTACCCATTTCCCTGTCATACACCATAGATAGAGAACCTTGCATGCTGTTAAACAACACAATCATCGCTGCAAGCCCAGGCACAATATATTCTTCGTATAGGATGTAGGATTCGTAAGGCTCAATCAACGACAAGCCGAGCGCCGAACGGAAACCCGCTGCAAATACCACTAGCCATAGGAGCGGTCTCACTAATGCGCTTAGAAGACGACTGCGCTGCTGCCAAAACTTAAGCATTTCGCGTTTTAGTACGCCAATAAAGCATTGCCAATACACTTAATTTTTTCCTTTCTTGGTGTACTTATTAAAAAGCGCGCTCACACTATCAACACCATTGTCTTCAACCAAGCGTCGGCATATATCATCGCCTTTTAACTGACCATTTGCGAGTAACAATAGGTGGTCATCGTCGGATACTTCTTCAAGTAGATGCGTTGCCCATAGCACGAGTGCATTCGTGCGGCTTACGTAATCATGCATAAACGCGAGAATGAGTTGTCTTGATTCTATATCTAAACCGACCGTAGGTTCATCGAATAATAAACAGCTTGGTTGGTGTAACAAACTGCGCGCAATCTCTAAGCGTCTTCTATGGCCACCGTTAAGGCTTCTAACCTTGTCATCCAAACGCGAGGACAATCCTAAATGCTCAAGTACCCCTTCAATTTTTTCAATCGCATCCTTTGTCCTTAGACCATGTAGAGACGCAAAATAATCTAAGTTTTGATAAACACTAAGATCAAGGTCTAGCGTGTTTTCCTGAAATACGACGCCCAGATGCCGCATTACGTTTTGACGATCTGACTTCATGGACAATTGATTTATCCAGATTTGGCCTTCTGATACTCGCCGCAAGCCAGTCAGCAAAGAAAACAATGTGCTTTTACCTGCACCATTAGGTCCAAGCAGAATATTAAAGCCTGAACCCAATTCGAACGAAACTTGATTGAGCGCCTTTTTATTCCCGAAGTGATAGCTGAGATGTTCTACCTTTAGCTGCATATCCACTGAGTGTTGTTTTATTGATTAAACGTCTATTTGTAACGAACGGCAACGTCCCACGGATAGCGGCCCACTTTGATTGATTTTTCTACTTTTAATGACGCAGTGTCAATAATAGATATGTCACCACTAACACCATTCGTGGTCAATAACAATGATTCGTCTTCGTTAAATGCCACTTGCCACACGCGACGACCCACGAGAATGTAGTCCTCGACTTCATAGGTCTCTGTGTTGATCACTGCTACGCGATTAGCAGGTCCCAATGCAACAAAAGCCAATGGCTTTTGCTTCATTAAAAGAATGCCCACCGGCTGTATTTTATCGGGAAACACACCATCAATCTCAAAACTTATTTCTGTTAATTTTTCTTTTGATTCTGTATCAAAAACAGCAACTGTCCCGCCAATTTCTGAGCTCACCCAAAGTTTTTTATCATCATCACTAAAATAAGCGTCTCTGGGTCTAGAAGCAACCAGGCTATTGGCGACATTTTCGTTTGTTTCTGTATCAATCCAGTGCACCATGTTAGTCGTCTCAGACGTGACTATCATCAACTCACCATCATTACTCACAGCGAGTCCTTCAGGCTCGACGCCAACATCAATCTGCGTAATAACACTCGCGGTAGGAATGTCAATCACCGTTAACAGCGCATCGTCTTCATTGGCCGTATAAATTGTTGTGCCGTTGGGGTGCAGTGCGATCGTCTCAGGATCATCACCAGAGGGTAAATCACCGACAATCTCAAGTGACTCTAAGTCAAGAATCTGAATGCGATCTGATTCTGATGCGCAAATATATGCCAACTTTTGATCGTTGCTTAAGATGAATCCTCTTGGTCTATCACCAACATCAATTGTATTGATAACTTCATAGGTATTCATATCAATAATAGATACGGTGTCATCTTTTTCGTTAGTGACATAGGCAAGCGGTAACGCGAGTGACTTGCTTGCATAGACACAAGAAAGCGCAACAATAGAAGCGGAAGCTAGCAGTGATTTTAATCGTGTTTTCATTTTACCTCGCAGACCTGGCTTTCGTTGCCAAGCGTGTCTAAATCATTTGATTGGTGCAAAAATCCTGTGAGTGGTGCGTGCGTCACAAGCGCACCGGCATGTGCAAGCAATATTGGTTGACGCAATTGCCGCGTGTTTTTCCTGAAGGTGAGTTGACGGCCTTTGTATGCTGCAATATTAGCTTGCTGATCAACAAGTTGGTCGTAGATGTTTTGACCTGTTCTTTCTTTTAGCTGCTGAACCGCGGCTGATACAGTAGTAATAGCGACATAGGCAAAATAGTCAAACTCTGACATACGTCGTCCCGCTTGTTCAGAAAATCGGCCTTGCAATTGCCTTGCGCCCCATTGCTCGTGCGTCAAATGCCAACCAACAGGCTTTAAACCAGCACTACCAATAACTGGAACAATAAGATGCGTGTTAAAAGGCAGGCTATAAGCGAATTGACTTGCGTGATCGGCACTGAACACGGCACTATATTTTTTTCGTGTGCGCGTGAAAACTGGGATTTCAGTGAACGCGTTTCGACGTAGGTCAAAACTAAACTGCCACTCTTTTGCTTCGACGATATTCAGTCTAAATTTCTTTGCTGACGTTTCGAATGACTGAACAAATGCTTTGTCCTCAGCTGTCGGACCATATATCGTCAATACGTCTTTGATTCTTTTGGTTACCAACCATTGCGCAAGGGCATCTGCTTTCATTTGATAGGTTGGCGCGATGTGCACAAGCAGACTGGAACAATGCTGACTTCGCGCATCATCGGCAAGATTTCTTACATTGAGTAACAACGCACCTGAGTTCAAAACAGTCAGTGATTCAACTAATGCATTGTATTGTTCAATATCAGCATCGATAATTATTGCGCTTGATGCCTTGATAGTGGATTGCTGATCTTCGGTCAATGACAAATCGCTGGCTAGATTTATCTCATTCAATACCAGTTGGTAGCCAAGGAATTTACCTGTTTTATTTGCATCGACAATCGCAACTCTCGCGCCCGCAAGCCCGTCATCTTCAGCTATTGCCATATAGGCCGGCACACCTGCGTAGGATTCTGGTGTTGTCTTAACATACGCAATCTGAATAGATTCTGCTGCATTTACCGCTGTAGTCGGGATCATCGCGCTCAAAAAATTCGTGAGCACAAACAACATTACTACGCGTGACATCATGTCCATTACCTGAGTTAGAGCGGTTAATTAACACACTGTTTGCGTTTTTAACTCGCTATTTAGATTGACGAAAGACAGCAAAGTAACACAAAAGCAATCGGGAATTCGAGTCTCACAAATTACGCTAAAATAAAGAGTTTTTGTATATCTTTTGTTAAAAACACTACTAAAGAAGGAGGAACATTCTTCGAACGATTAAGTCATACTTACCGCCAATGCTGAAAACCATGCATTTGAATTTGAGAAATATCGGCACCTTAGAATGTTTGTATTCGGCAAAAAACTGATGCATTCTTTTAAAGGCAGTTATTGCTGGCAATGAAAAAAGATTATGTGACGATTGGTCAAAATGGTATGAAATGAAAATTCAATCCGATTCTCGTTTTTTCAACTCTTTCTACTTTAATAAGCACAAAGGAGCGATGTAATGCTGTGCAAATTTTCCTCGTTTCCCCACTTTACTTTTAAAACAGTTTTTTCAGTAGTGTGCATTTGCTCAATGGTATTTGTGTTCTCATCTGCACAAGCAAGACCATACGATGACATTATAGAAGCGGGAAACATTCGAATTGCCGTTTACGATAACTACTCACCTTTCTCCTATAGGACGCAGGAGGGTGACGCGCAAGGTATTGATATCGAAATAGCGAAGAAAATCGCCGAATCATTTGGCGTGGAACTTGAGTTTGTATGGATGACCGCGGGCGAAACCACGGATGACGACCTGCGAAACTATATTTGGAAAGGACATATCATACATGGCACCAAAGCGGACATTATGATGCGTACACCTTACGATAGGGTCTACAGCCAAAAACGCGATGATGTCGGCTTATTGGTTCACGAACTTGTGCATATGTTTGCACCTTATCACTCGGAAACCTGGAAAATTGTTCACGAAGCCGAACGATTGCCAGAAGTCCCCACGATGGCGATGTTTCAATATCATCCAATTGGAGTTGAAAATGATTCGGTGCCCTATTTCTACCTAAATTCCGCATTCGGTGGTAATTTCAGAAATCAAACTTCGGTTTTTGTTACTAATGAGGAAGCATTTTCAGCTATGGTTGCCGGTGACATTGACGCAGTCATGGGATTGAGATCGCAAATGAGTCACTTACAAGCTGATCTGGATCCCGATAAATATAAACTTGCTGAAAATGCATTTCCCATGCTTGGTAAGCAAAAGTGGGACATCGGCATGGCGGTACACAATGATTATCGTGCATTATCCTACGCAGCTGGCGATGTCATTACTGAACTGATAATGACGGGTAAAATGCAGGCGATCTTTGATCAATATAAAACCATCTATGAAAAACCAGAATACTACACTAGTAAGTAAGCTAAAGCCTGATGAATCAGCTTGTTACACAGGTTTCCCAGAACAATTGAGCTATTCCTCCTACTAAAGGAGGAACGAATTCAAACACCCGTTGCATTCAATACCTTTCTTTACAACGTTAACCTTTAGTTAATGGAATGGCATAAATTTGTTTATCCGTTAACTCAACTAAATGATTAGGTATTAAACTATGCGAATTAAACAACTCACTAAAGCGATAGCGTTGTCGATTGCTTTTTCTTCAGGCGTTGCTCTAACTGCGACTGCCGGTGTAACCGACAAAGACATTAAAGATGATGCGATGACAACTGATGACGTCGTATCTTATGGTATGGGGTTACAAGGGCAACGATACAGCCCGTTAGCTAAGGTCAACAAAGACACAGTCGAAGATCTTCGACCAGTATGGGCATTCTCTTTCGGTGGCGAGAAACAGCGCGGCCAAGAAGCACAACCTATGGTGAAAGACGGCGTTATGTATGTAACGGCTTCTTATTCGCGTGTTTATGCAATCGATGCAACCTCAGGTGAAGAACTATGGCAGTACGAAGCGCGTTTACCTGACGGTATTATGCCTTGC
>JBCDMA010000135.1:0-10166 GCA_038744645.1 Pseudomonadota bacterium
ATGGCAACAACGATCATCAGTTCGATTAAGGTAAAACCTTTTTGGTTAACTTTAGTCATGATAAGTTTCCTCTCATTGCGCTACGCGCATCTAGTGTATGGATGTAATTGATTGCACTTAAGTCAATCAAGACAAGATAGGCTTAATGTCCAATCTTGCGAGCAGTATAAAAGCGAAGAGGCCGTTGTGAAGTATGTGAACGTATACGTAAGTCTAATTTCTGTGCATTTTTTGAAAGTGTCACAGGCTGAAATCCGTATCTTTGAGTGGGGAGTTACGCAATCAACAATGAAAGATCTAACGCAGAAATATGCTTTGTGAGTGCCCCAGAAGAAATGTAATCAACACCGATATTCGCAAGTTCCAAAAGCTTTTCGTCAGTTATGTTACCCGACACTTCTAGTTTACTGCGACCCTTATTAATTGAAACTGCGCTTTGTATCTGCTGGATATCAAAATTGTCAAGCATAACGATATCTGCACCAGATGCGATGGCTTCGTGAAGTTCGTCAAGGTTTTCGACTTCAACTTCTACAGGAATATTCGGAGCGTTTTTCCTAGCTTTAGTTACAGCGTTTTCAATACCGCCACAAGCGGCAATATGATTCTCTTTTATTAGATACGCGTCATATAAACCAAAGCGGTGGTTTTGTGCGCCACCACAGGTCACGGCATATTTTTGCGCATTGCGAAATCCGGGGATGGTTTTTCGCGTATCCAGCATCGTCGTTTGAGTGCCAGCTAACTTAGATGCGTATACATGTGCTGTTGTTGCTGTACCGCTTAGCATTTGTAGAAAATTCAAAGCGGTTCTTTCTGATGTTAATATACTGCGTGCAGCGCCTTCTATCTTAACCAACGGCTGATTTTCATCGATCGCATCACCATCTTTTACCGCCCAATCAAGTTTCGTCGCGCTATCAACCAAAGTAAAACTTTTTTCCGCCCATGCTTTGCCGCAAAAGATGCCATTCTCTCTTGCAATAATGACGGCGTTAATTGTCCTATCCACTGGGATAAGTTGCGCAGTGATATCGTTAGTGGCATTTAGCTCGCCACCAAGGTCTTCTTCTAGCGCGCGCTTAACATCATTTTCTACATTGATGTTTTTAGGGTTTAGCATGGTTAACTGTCTCTAACGTTGCAGGTAATAAAACGCGGATTATACTTATTCACACACATGAAGTGATGTCAAATCTGGATATAAAATAGGGTGTTAGTGGCATTGCATGCCATCTTTCTGCACCGCGCTTAGGTTATATAGTATTTTCAGCAGAACGCAATCGAAATTGCGTTAAAAATTGAATCTGAGCCTATTGTTTTATTCTTTTTTTACAGACTTCTCGCTAATCACATAAGGGTTTTCAATTTGCTATGACACTTTTTGTTCTCTTGATAGTAATGGCTTTTGAACGGATATCGACTAAATCAAAGCAATGGCATATCGCTACTTGGTGCGATAAATACTTTACCTTTCTTAGGGAAAAAGGGCGATTGTCATCGGCATCTCTTGCAAAAATGTATGTGGCTTTCATTATTGCAGCAGTACCTTCTGTGGCGGCATTTATCATTGTGAAGTCAGTACCGTTGATTTTTGTCTTTGCATTAAATCTAGTGCTGTTATGGGTGTGCCTAGGCTGTCCTGTAACCCGATCAACTTACAAGAAGTATTTGCAATCGGCGAGTAGAGAAGACTTCGTGGCTTGTGCCCTACACAGTGAAGATTTCGGCAATCATGGCGGTAATCTGGACAACGTTGGCAAACAACTGGTGCTTGTTAACTATCGTCAGTACGCTGCCGTGATTATCTTTTTTGTATTCACTGGCATTTATGGGCTTCTTTTTTATTCGATAGTTAAAGAACTAAGTCTTCACATGAAACGCGCAGAGAAGCGTGTAGAAGACGAAACAGATGTCGACAAACTCCTTTTTTTCCTCGATTGGATCCCCGTACGGCTAACCACGTTTGGTTTCATGATTGTCGGGCATTTTAGTCATGCTTTGGGTGCGTGGGTGCCGCTAATAACTAACGTCAATAAGAACACTTATGATGCGCTAGGTGAGGTGGCGAAAGCAGCTGAAGAGGTTGAAAACTTAGACAGTGTTGTAGATGAACCATTGCAGCTCGTGAAGTTGGTCAAAAGGAACGTTGTATTTTTACTCATGCTCACTGCTGTTGGTACTATGGTCGGAATTCTCTCATAAAAAGGTTTACGTATGACTTTTTATCTTTTAAACTTATTGGTAAATTGGTATTACCAATATAGAGTTAAGTAAAACGATTCTTATGTAAAGCCATGTGGCAGCAGTCAATTTATTTAACACTAAACACATTGCATTATCGCGTAAACGCAGTGTGCAACAAGAATTGGAAAAATGATTAAGCAGCCAAAACTATCAGAAGTTATAACTGAACGCCTCGAAAACATGATCTTAGATGGCACGCTTTCCGCTGGAGAAAAACTGCTGCCCGAAAGAGTGTTAGCAGAAAAATTTCAGGTATCGCGACCATCGTTGAGAGAAGCGATTCAAAACTTAACGGTAAAAGGGCTCATTGTGAGGAAGCAAGGGGGAGGTACTTTTGTTTCTAATAGTCTGAACACACGTATGACCGATCCGTTGATGGAACTATTGAGTTCACGCCCTGAATCTCAGTTTGACCTGCTTGAATTTCGCCATTCTCTAGAGGGAATGGCCGCTTTCTATGCGGCGCTTAGAGGTCAGCAAGAAGACTTTGATGCATTATCTCAAGCACTTGAGAACCTCCCGTATTCAAAAGTAACGACAGCCCAAGAAGCAAGTGCTCTATCCGATTTTTATATTGTTATGGCAAAGGCATCTTCTAACGTTGTATTGCTGCATGTGATGCGCACAATGCAGCCGATGTTATTAGAAAATATTAGGGCAAACCTAGTGATGCTGCGCGAGGGTGCAGATGTCGAAGAAACAATTGTAAAGCAGCGCAAAGCGGTGGTTGAAGCCATCGTTCGAAAGGACCCGGTGGCTGCGCGAGATGCAAGTCATGAGCATCTAGCGTTCATTGAAAAAACACTTTTGGAGATTAACAAAAGTGATGTATCTATCCAGCGGTCATTGCGACGTATTCCGATAGATTAAAACCTTTTAAAAATACAAAAGACGTAGAACGTCAGATGGCATTAATGTTATTTAGGAAACATTACGATAACAGAAATGCAAAAAAAGTTACAAATGCGCAAAAACGTGTTAAGAATCAGAGATTAGACGGTGGAGACAACTTACGAGGAATAAAACCCTGAAGTTTGTCCACCGAAATAAAAATGCAGTGTTTGAACACACTGTTAAATAAGCCGAACAATAACAACAAGCGGCAACATCGCAACACAAAGCCCAGACGAGCTAAGGTGCTGGGTTTATTTGAACAAGAGAACAGGAAAACACTATGGCTCAAATGAAGCAGACGGATGTAGATCCGACCGAAACCTCCGAATGGCTGGATGCCATGGAGGCAGTGCTTGAAGAGGATGGCATTGAACGCGCGCACTTTTTGTTGGAATCACTGATTGAGAAAGCACGTTTAAATGGTGCGCATCTACCATACGACGCAACAACTGCCTACATTAACACAATACCGACCGGTCAAGAGCCAACCATGCCTGGCGACCAGACAATGGAAACCAAGTTGCGCAACGCTATCCGCTGGAATGCGTTGATGATGGTCCTTAGAGGATCGAAGAAAGACTTGGAGCTAGGTGGGCATATCTCCAGTTTTGCTTCATCAGCTATGCTATATGACGTTGGGTTCAATCATTTTTTTCGCGCACCTACTGAGCAAAGCGGTGGTGACTATCTTTTCATTCAAGGGCATGTATCGCCTGGGATTTATTCTCGAGCGTTTATAGAAGGTCGATTGAGTGAAGACCAACTTGACATGTTTCGTCAAGAAGTAGGCGGAAAAGGACTATCCTCTTATCCTCACCCTAAACTGATGCCAGACTTCTGGCAATTTCCCACCGTCTCCATGGGCTTGGGTCCCATGCAAGCCATCTATTTGGCGAGGTTCTTGAAGTACCTGACCAACAGAGGATTAAAAGACTGCTCCAATCAACGCGTTTGGTGTTTCCTCGGCGACGGCGAATGTGATGAACCAGAAAGCTTAGGTGCGATTGGTCTGGCGTCACGTGAAAACCTCGACAACCTTACCTTTGTTATCAACTGTAACTTGCAACGGCTAGATGGCCCGGTGCGTGGTAACGGCAAAATCATACAGGAGTTGGAAGGTACGTTTCGCGGTGCTGGTTGGGAAGTATTTAAAGTGATTTGGGGACGTTACTGGGACCCGCTACTAGCGCGTGATACCTCGGGTAAATTGCTTCAGTTGATGAACGAGACGGTTGACGGTGAATACCAAAACTGCAAAGAAAAAGGTGGCGCGTATACCAGAGAATATTTCTTTGGGAAATATCCTGAGCTTAAAGAAATGGTCGCCAATATGTCGGATGATGATATTTGGCGACTTAACCGTGGCGGTCACGATCCAGTAAAAGTTTATGCTGCTTACAGGCGCGCTACAGAAACGGTTGGACGACCACAAGTCATTCTAGCCAAAACTGTGAAAGGCTATGGGATGGGGTCAGCAGGTGAAGGTAAAAATATTGCCCACCAAGTGAAGAAAATGGATTTGGATTCTGTTAAGGAATACCGCAATCGGTTCAATATTCCATTGAGCGACGACGATTGCGCTCAACTCAAATATTTCAAATTTGACGATGATAGTCAGGAAATGAAATATCTGAGAGATCGCCGCGATGCACTGGATGGCTACATGCCTGTGCGCAGAGCAAAGGCGACTGAAGACATTGCTACCCCGCCACTAAAGGCATTCGAAGCAATCACTAAAGGATCAGGTGACAGAGAAATTTCCACAACAATGGCATTCGTTCGTGTGTTGACCGTGCTGTTAAAAGACAAGCAGATGGGTAACCGTGTCGTGCCAATTATCCCAGATGAAGCGCGTACATTTGGCATGGAAGGTCTATTCAGACAAGTCGGTATCTATTCTAACGAAGGCCAAAAATACGTACCACAAGATAAAGATCAAGTGGCCTATTATCGCGAAGATAAAAAAGGACAAGTGTTACAAGAAGGCATCAATGAACTCGGTGCAATGTCATCATGGTTAGCTGCAGCAACCTCATATTCGACAAACAACTATCCGATGTTGCCTATTTATATCTACTATTCGATGTTTGGTTTTCAGCGCATTGGAGATATGGCCTGGGCAGCTGGTGATTCGCAAGCACGCGGGTTTCTCGTTGGTGGCACGGCTGGACGCACGACGCTCAATGGTGAAGGGTTGCAACATCAGGACGGGCACAGCCATACCCAAGCGGCATTGATTCCAAACTGCATCAGCTACGATCCAACATACGGATATGAAGTCGCAGTTATCGTTCAAGATGGCGTGCAGCGTATGTTTGAAAAACAAGAAAACGTTTTCTACTACCTTACAGTAATGAACGAGAATTACGTTCAGCCTGCAATGCCCAAAGGCGCTGAAGATGGCATTCTCAAAGGTATTTACAAGTTGGATACCTTAGGATCGGCGAGAACGAAAAAGAGAGTCAAACTGCTTGGCTGCGGCACAATTTTACAGCAAGTGAGAGAGGCCGCCACATTACTTCACGACAATTACAAAGTAGCAAGTGAAGTCTACAGCGTAACATCATTCAATGAACTTACAAGAGAGGCATTGGATTGCGATAGATTTAATATGCTCAATCCAGGCGAAAAGGAAAAAACGCCTTGGATTACTGAAGTATTGTCTGATGGTTTTGATGCCCCAACAATTGCTGCAACTGACTACATAAAAAATTACGCTGACCAAGTCAGGCATTATGTACCAGGAAAATATCGTGTTCTTGGGACAGATGGCTTTGGTCGCTCTGACAGCCGCGAAAACTTGCGAAGTCATTTTGAAGTGGACGCGAATTATGTCGCCTACGCTGCTCTTTACGAGCTCTACTCCGAAGGAAATCTCACCAAGAAAGAGCTGATCAAAGCGCGCGATGAACTTGGTATCGACGCATCAAAACTTAATCCGCTGTACGCATAAGGAGAGCAATCATGGCGAATGAGAAAGACATAATTGTCCCTGACGTGGGTGGAGAAGAAGTAGAAGTCATTGACGTGTTGATTTCCATCGGAGACACCCTTGAAGCAGAAGACGCTGTAGTCACTGTTGAAAGCGATAAAGCAAGTATGGATATTCCGATGCCCTTTGCTGGCACCGTAACAGCTTTAACCGTGAATTTGGGTGATACCATCAAAGAAGGCGATGTCATTGGTCAAGCTACTGAGGCAGTTTCTGCTTCTGCTAGCGAACCTGCAGAGCCGTCAATAAGCACATCACCTGAAGCTGCAACGACCCAGCGGTCAGCACCAAGCCCAACATCGACAACAACTGGCGCTAGCTTCATTGAAGTAACGGTTCCAGATATCGGTGATGCTGAAAACGTGGACATCATTGACGTGTTGGTAAGTGTAGGAGATACCCTCGCTGAGGAAGACGGCATTATCACGCTTGAGACAGATAAAGCGACCATGGATGTCCCTGCGCCACAGGCGGGAACGGTGAAAGAATTAAAGGTCGCAGTTGGCGATAAAGTTTCAGAAGGATCTTTAGTACTTATTTTAGAAACTGCAACTAGTGGCAGCGCATCGGATAAAGCATCGACAAGTCAAGCCACTTCAACACCGGCAACAACCGAACAAAAAACAATTGAAGTTAGTGTCCCTGATATCGGTGACGCTGAAGGCGTTGATATCATTGACGTACTGGTCAGCCCTGGTGATACCGTTGCAGAGGAAGATGGATTAATAACGCTCGAGACAGATAAGGCGACGATGGATGTACCTGCACCAGCGGCGGGAGAAGTCGTCGAAGTAAAAGTTGCGGTTGGCGACAAAGTTTCTGAAGGTTCGTTAATACTGCTTTTGAAGGTTGCTGGACAAAGCAACGAGACTGCAAACAATATAACTTCTCCAGCACCGGTACGAAGTGACTCACCTGCAATGTCAGCGTCCATTGATGAGCAAAAAACGCCACCTGTACCGCACCATCCATCTGCTGGTGAAAAGATAAAATCCGGTAAAATCCATGCTTCGCCATCTGTACGTCGCCTAGCAAGAGAATTTGGTGTGGATCTGACAGAAGTAAATGGGAGCGGACGGAAAAACAGGATCCTTAAAGAAGACGTCCAGTCTTACGTGAAGTACGAATTGTCGAGGCCGAAAGTGAATGCTAATTCATCGGTGGGTGCCGGGGAAGGGGGCTTGCAAGTGATTGCTTCACCCAAAGTCGACTTCAGCAAGTTTGGCGAAATTGAAGAAATTCCGCTGACGCGTATACAAAAACTATCTGGACCTAATCTGCACCGGAATTGGGTAACTATTCCTCACGTCACGCAATTTGAAGAAGCAGACATTACTGATCTGGAAGCGTTTCGCAAGGAGCAAAACGCAGTAGCTGAGAAACGCAAACTGGGCGTGAAAATAACGCCGTTGGTCTTTATGATGAAAGCAGTGGCAGATGCGCTTAAAGCTTACCCAACATTTAACACAAGTTTGTCGGCATCTGGTGAGTCGCTTATTCAAAAGAAATACTTCCATATTGGTATTGCTGTGGACACGCCAGGAGGGCTGGTTGTGCCGGTTATCCGGGATGTCGATAAGAAAGGCGTCATTGATATCTCCCGGGAGTTAACGGAAGTCAGTATAAAAGCGCGCGATGGCAAACTCAAAGCAGCGGATATGCAGGGCAGTTGTTTTACTATATCGAGTTTAGGCGGTATTGGTGGGACGGCATTTACACCTATTGTCAATGCGCCGGATGTCGCCATTCTTGGGGTGTCAAAGAGTGAAATCAAACCAAAGTGGGATGGTAATGCATTTCAGCCTCGTCTAATGTTGCCGCTATCATTATCTTACGACCATCGTGTCATTGATGGCGCACTGGCGGCGCGATTTGCCGTACATTTAGGCGAAGCTCTCACTGATATAAGGCGTATTTTGCTGTAGTGAAAAATATTTGATGCTTAAGACTTCCACAAGCGTCAAGCTTAACAATTGAAATAATAAAATTTGTCATCGCGATTATTGATTGGACACTTCTTCATGAATATCACGCGGCGACGTCCGTTGAAAGACGATTAATTGAGGTCATAATGAGTGAAATAAAAACGCAATTAGTAGTACTCGGCGCAGGCCCAGGTGGTTATTCCGCAGCTTTCAGAGCAGCTGATCTGGGTGTTGATACGGTGTTAGTTGATGCAAGAGACACACTTGGTGGTGTTTGTCTTAACGTAGGTTGTATTCCTTCAAAGGCGTTGTTGCATGTTGCGAAGGTAATTCAAGAAGCTAAACATCTAGCACACCACGGTGTTAGTTTCGGCGAGCCTACCTTTGACCTTGATAAAATTCGCGGATGGAAAGACTCTGTTGTTGGCCAGCTCACTAAAGGCTTAGGCGGCATGTCAAAGATGCGTAAAGTGCAGCATGTACAAGGCTACGGTAAATTTACCGGTGCGAACACGATAGAAGTTGAAGGACAAGATGGTAAAACAACCATCACTTTCGACAATGCCATTATCGCAGCTGGTTCTGAGCCTGTGACATTGCCTTTCATTCCGCACGATGACGAACGTGTAATTGATTCGACTGGCGCGCTGGAGATGAAAGATATTCCAGAAAAAATGTTAGTCCTTGGTGGCGGTATCATCGGACTAGAAATGGGAACTGTTTACAACGCGTTAGGATCTCAAATAGACGTCGTTGAATTCCTTGACCAGCTTATACCTGCAGCGGATAAAGACGTTGTAAAAGTCTACACAAAGACGCTGAAAGACAAGTTCAATTTGATGCTTGAAACCAAAGTCACTGCCATTGAAGCGAAAGACGATGGTTTGTATGTGAATTTCGAAGGTAAAGCGGCACCTGCAGAACCAGTGCGTTATGATAAAGTGCTCGTTGCGGTTGGAAGAAGACCAAACGGTAGCTTGATTGCGGCTGAAACCGCTGGCGTCTCGGTTGATGAGCGCGGATTTATCAGTGTAGATAAACAGATGCGTACAAACGTCGCTAATATTTTTGCGATTGGCGATCTTGTTGGTCAACCTATGCTTGCGCATAAGGCAGTGCATGAAGGCCATGTTGCAGCTGAAGTTATCGCTGGCAAGAAACACTTCTTTGATCCGCGTTGTATTCCTTCAGTTGCTTATACGGAACCAGAAGTCGCATGGGTTGGCTTGACTGAGAAAGAAGCGAAAGAGCAGGGCATTAAATACGAATCCGCAACCTTTCCATGGAGTGCTTCAGGTAGAGCAATCGCCTCCGCTGCAACAGACGGGATGACTAAGATGATCTTTGATAAAGAGTCTGGTCGCGTGATTGGAGGTGCAATTGTAGGGACCAATGCTGGTGAAATGCTCGGTGAGATTGGTCTAGCGATAGAGATGGGTGCCGATGCCGAAGATGTCGCATTAAGTATTCACGCGCATCCAACACTAAATGAATCTGTCGGCCTTGCAGCTGAAATTTTCGAAGGCAGCATTACTGACATGCCTAATCCAAAGGCGAAGAAAAAGTAGACCTCTATCGCAATTATCGACAAAACATAAGCCAAAAAGGACACCTAGCGTGTCCTTTTTGTTTTCTAGGAAAAGCTAAAGTACAAAAATACTGTACAAATACTCATAAGGCGGTGTGCGATAGACGCGTTTATAATTGATAGGAGAATTCACCGGACGTTGCCGAAATTTTGCTGTTCGTTAATTGCTGTCCGTTAGAAGAGGAGTTTTGCATTTTGGCTTCCTATCTTAAAGAGCGCATTACTGACCATGATTGCGGCAAGGCACCGGGCCGTGCAGCAGCTTGAATTCTTTGACATACCCAGTCCATGTATTGGCGTGTGTGAGTCAGGTCCAAAGGGCTATTGTCTTGGATGCTTTCGCTCAAGAGAAGAACGCCAGCACTGGCATTCCATTGATGATAGAACCAAGCGCATCATTGTCAGCGCATGTAATCGTCGACGAAAAGCCTATTTGTTAAAACAAAAATCATCACCCGAATCATCCCCACACTTTAAACAAGGCGAACTATTTTAGCGCCTTTACAATCTGCATCATTGC
>JBCDMA010000136.1:0-10110 GCA_038744645.1 Pseudomonadota bacterium
AAATGCAGAGGTCGCGGTTTCTCACGGTTCACCCGGTATTGATTTGAATTTTGGATGCCCTGCCAAGACAGTCAATCGACATAAAGGCGGCGCTGTATTGCTAAAGGAACCTGAAACACTTCACGCTATTATCAAAGCGGTAAGAGAGGCAGTACCAAGCCATCTACCCGTGTGTGCCAAGATCCGCTTAGGTTATGAAGACAAAGTCCTCGCATTGGAGAATGCTGATGCCATCTGCAGTGCCGGTGCGGACTTACTTACTGTTCATGCCAGAACAAAAACTGACGGTTATAAACCGCCAGCCTATTGGGATTGGATAGCTAAAATAAAACAAGTAGTGAATATTCCCGTCATCGCAAATGGTGAAATATGGCATGCTCAAGACGCAATGCGCTGCAAAGCGCAGAGTGAAACACAGCATATTATGCTGGGACGAGGTGCGCTGTCTCTGCCTAATCTAGCGGCAACCATCGTAAATAATGCAGAGCCGATGAAGTGGGACGGTGTTAAGCAGCTGCTCATTGACTACTCAGGGGTTGAAGTATTCGGCAACAAGGGCAAGTACTACCCTAATCGCGTCAAGCAGTGGTTAACCTATCTAAAACGTGAGTACAAAGAAGCTGACACCCTTTTTATGCAAATTCGTCGACTGCAAGACGCCGATGACATCGTTAGACACATCCAACACTAGCATCTAATCAATGGCTCGCTTTTTCAGTTACGAGCCCTCATTTAATACAGAATTATCGCTTCGAGCTTTGGTTTTACAAAGTCGACGATCTTGGGTTGTGCTTCCGCGGTTGGATGGATCCCGTCGCTCTGCATCAAAGACTTATCAAGTGCGATCCGCTGCAAGAAGAAAGGGACTAAAGGTACATCAAACTCTTCTGCCAGCTGATGATAATTGTCAATGAACATGCTGGAATAGCGACGACCATAGTTCGTTGGAATTTGGATTTCTTGCAGAATGACATTGATGTCGTTTTCTTGTGCCAATTCAATTTTGGCTGCCAGATTGCGCTTGATTGCTCTTGGATTGTGTCCCTGAAGTCCGTTATTCCCGCCCAGCTCGATGTATAGGTGTGTCGGTTCGTGCAAATCAAGAAGCCTGGGTAATCTAGCGAGTCCACCGTCAGTCGTATCACCACTTATTGCCGCATTGATAACTTCAATAGGGGTGTTTTCCCGGTTCCATTCATCCGCCATTAACGATACCCATCCTTGTTTCTCTGTCAGCCCATAAGCAGCACTTAAACTGTCTCCAAGCACGAGTAATTTATACTTTATTACATTTTCGTCATTGATTTGCGCTTGATCTGAATGAACAAACCCAGAGAATAAAAGACTAACTGCAAAAAGGAAAAGTGCGCTTAATCGCTTCGCGTCTGAGAATGTTGAATTAAGCCTACGTGTCGAGATAAAAATCACTATGAATGCAACCCCTTCCATGATTGAAACAACATCGCTAATTAAGAAAGTAAATACGAGCGAAGGTTCCCTTCAGATCCTCCAACCTATTAGCTTTTCTGTCAATGCCGGTCAGACTGTTGCGATCATTGGCGCGTCGGGTTCCGGTAAATCAACCTTGTTAGGTTTGTTAGCAGGATTAGATGAAGTCTCTGGCGGTGAAATTTTCTTAGATGGCCAACCACTGCACGACATGGACGAAGAAGCGCGCGCAAGATTGCGCGGAGAAAAAGTCGGATTTATCTTCCAAAGCTTCATGCTTGTGCAATCCCTCACCGCATTAGAGAACATTATGCTACCGGCTGAAATTGCAGGTTTAAGCGATCCCAAAGGCCGAGCAGAAAAAATCATTGCGCAGGTTGGCTTAGAGCATAGAGCACATCATTTCCCCAATCAACTATCCGGCGGTGAGCAACAGCGAGTGGCCATTGCACGCGCCTTTATTACAGAGCCGAAGATATTGTTTGCAGATGAGCCTACGGGTAACTTAGATTCGGCAAATTCACAGAAAGTCGAAGATCTATTGTTCAGTATGAACGCGGATTTGAAAACAACCCTTATACTTGTCACCCACGATGATGAATTGGCAAGTCGATGTCAGCGTCAATTGCGGATGCATGCAGGCGAATTATCAGAAGTAACGGAGCCGCTTAAAGCCGTCGCTGGAGGACAGTGATATGGGACTGTCTTTTAGCCTTGCCTGGCGTTTGTTTAAACACGAAGCACGCCGCGGCGAATTAACCATTATCCTTCTTGCTATCGTGCTTTCAGTGACGTCGGTGTTGTCGTTATCGCTATTCAGCGAACGATTACAACAAGCACTGACAGACCGGTCTGCTGAATTTATCGCAGCTGACAGTCAATTGCGCTCGAGAACGCCTGTGCCCACCGAGTGGATCGAAGAGGCAAAGGCGAGAGGACTTAATACGGCCTTTCAGATCTCAACGCGCTCGATGGTGTTTGCAGGAGATGAACTGGCATTATCTGACCTACGTGCTGTTGATGACGCCTATCCACTTAAAGGGTTGGTGAAACTAACTGACACGCCATTTGGCCAAGGTTTTGAGACGCAAGAGAAACCGCAGCCTGGAAATGTTTGGATTGACAGCCGATTGATTCAATTATTGGGCGTCGAGATAGGCGATCTCATCGAAGTGGGTGACGCTAGTTTACGTGTCGATAAAATACTAAGTGAGATACCCGATGGCGGTTTCAGTGTGTTCAACACCGATCCCATGCTGTTGATGTCTGATGCCGACATACAGACAACAAACCTCACCGGCGCGGGCAGTCGGGTGAGCTATAAGCATTACTTTACCGGTGATGCTGGCGACATTGAGGGATATTACGATTGGCTTCGACCTAAATTAGACAGAGAAATACACAGGTGGCAAAGCATTGAGGACGACGAATCACCCATAGGGCAATCAGTCCAGCGCGCTGAAGAGTTCTTTCTGCTTGCAAGTCTGTTGGCTATTATTTTGGCTGCGGTCTCTATTGCTGTCGCTGCGCAGCGGTTTAGTCAACGTCATTTTGATCCTGTTGCTATTATGAAGACCTTGGGCGCAAGCAAAGAAACCGTTCGCCAGATTTACCTAATTCAGATCTGTTTCATTACTCTTTTGGGGATTTTGCTTGGCATTACGATTGGCTATGTATTACAGGAAGCGGTGGTTGCGTTGTTGGCCGATAGCGTGCCCGTTTCTTTAAATACTTGGTACTGGCGTCCTCTAGGCATCGCTGCTTTTACCGGCATTACCTGTGCGTTATTGTTTTCACTATACCCGTTGATGCAGCTTTTTTCAGTGCCACCTCTTCGAGTACTGCGCAAAGACATCGATGCAACCCTGTCTTCTAGAGCGTTGCAATTTGTTTTTTCTGGTAGTGCGGTATTTTTATTGATGCTCTTTTACAGCGGTGATCTGAAAATTAGCGCCATCTTGTTTGCCTCCGGTATTGCACTTGTATTGTCATTAATAGGCATGACGTACTTGCTGATTATGCTGGGACGAAAACTGGGTTCCGGTGGCATGGGGGCGTGGACATTGGCATGGGCAAGGATCCGCAGGCGCGCGATGGGTAATTCGGTGCAATTAATCAGTTTTGCGATAACCATAATGTTGCTGCTAGTTGTATTGGTTATGCGTAACGACATGGTGCAGCAATGGCGTGATCAATTGCCAGAAGGTACGCCAAATTACTTTCTTGCAAATGTCACTGAATCTCAAAAGCAAGGCCTCGTTGCTTCTTTTGACCGAAACAATATTGAGTACGAGAAATTTTATCCAGTTGCCAGAGGGCGATTTGTATCCATCAATGATGAGAGCATTCGCACAGAAATTACCAAAGAAGACGAAGACCCAGCAGACGACGGTCGACAAGGACTTGGAAGAGAGGCCAATCTCACCTGGAGCACTGTGCTGCAATACGGTAATGAGATAAAAGAAGGACAGTGGCATGACAATTGGCAAGAAGGCGAACCTACGCCAATCTCGATTGAAGAAGAAGTGGCTGAGCGGCTAGATATTAACATGGGCGATGTGCTCACCTTTAATGTCGGCAGTGAACAGATCGTGGCAACGGTAACTAGCATTAGAAAAATCGATTGGCAGACACTGCAACCTAATTTTTTCTTTGTTTTACATCCAAAAGCAATGGAAAACTTCCAAGCGACATACATCACCAGTTTTCACTTAGATGTTGATAGAAAATCGGAAATTTCGGCCTTGATGGCGCCTTTTGCATCGGTCACCTTGTTTGATGTTGATGCACGCATCGATCAAATCAGAGAGATCATCGACCAAGTCTCCTTAGCCGTAGAGTTTATTCTGATACTGGTATTGGTTGCCGGAGGACTTGTGCTTATTGCTCAAGTGCAGGCGAGTATGGATGAGCGACTTCAAGAACTTGCAATATTGCGCACACTTGGACTCAAAGGCAGCCGCATACGCTTCAGTGTCATCAACGAATTTCTGATCATCGGTGTGGTTGCAGGTTTGATGGCCGCACTTTCCAATGAATTCAGTCTTTGGTTGTTACAAACCAATGTGTTCCAAATGCCACCATCACTTCACATGGAGTATTGGGGCATCGCGCCCATCGCCGGTGCTATCGTGGTTGGCCTATTAGGTGCACTCGGTTGCTGGCGATTGTTGTCGCTTAACACCGGAACACTGTTAAGAAAGATGGTGTAGTAAGGTGCTCATAAGAACGGTAACCTGTAAAGTCAGTAGACTTTTTTCCGTTGAGCGCTGATGTATAAGGTGATCTCCGTTTAAGAACGACGAAGCAGATTCTTTAAAGATCCAAGTGACTAAATGCCTCAACTAAGGTCGGGTATGTGAAGCTGAACCCGGCGTTCATTAGCCTTGTCGGAATCACCTTTTGTCCATAGAGCACCAGGTCAGATGATTCACCCATCAGCGTTTTCATCACAAACGCGGGCACAGTGAAAAAACACGGTCGTTCAAGCCGTTCGGCCAGCCTGAGTGAAAAGAAGTGATTGGTATTTGGATTGGGGGCAGTCAGGTTAAAGGGACCATCGCAATTTTCATTCTCAAGCAAAAATTCAATGCTGCGCACGATATCGTCAATGTGGATCCAAGACATATACTGCGTTCCTTTGCCAATCGGACCGCCTAATCCCACACGAAATGGCATGAGCATTTTTTGCAATGCACCGCCTGTCTCAGCCAAGACAATCCCGATACGGATCGTGCACACGCGTGTATTTGCTTCATTGGCGATATCTTCCCAGCGCTTACACACATGGCGACTGAACTCTTCATGGTAATCTGTGAAATCTTCACTGACACTCTGGTCATCTTGTCTGCCATAAAAACCAATGGCGCTGCCACTGATAAACACACGTGGTTTATCCGGAGACTGGTTAATCAGACTGATTAACTTCTCTGTGATTTGCCAGCGCGATTGGCAAATTTTTTCCTTTTGTGCAGATGTCCAGCGTTTGTCAGCAATGGGCTCTCCTGCAAGGTTTATCACTCCGTAATAGCGTTCAATACTCTCAATGTCATCGATCGAGACGGCGTCTATATTGTTGCCAAGCAATCGATGTGTCCTGCCAGGATCACGACTTACAACAGTGAATTCATACTTACCGGAAAGGCGCTTGATGACATGCCTGCCGATGAGCCCACTACCGCCAGTGATAAGTATCTTTTGCATTGGGTCTAATCCATATTCATTGGGTGCTGTGTCACATGCATCTCAAACGTAGTGTTTGTTTATTTTTTGCACGAAAGGGCAAGGGATACAGAATCTGAGAAACGCAGTGCATGAGGTTTGTCGACCTCTACTTCAGCGTCCGTGACCCAAGGGTGTTCCGCCGCAATCGACAAAATATCAGACGTGAGTTTTTCTAATAAATAGAAGCGGTTATCTTCAACTAAGCGTATGATTGATTTTGTGATTATCTTATAATTCAACGCATCTTCCATATTGTCAGAATCACTTGCTCGCTTCGCATCATAGTGAATAGTGACGTTAACAATGACGTCTTGTTTATTTTTAATTTCTTCTTCTTTTATGCCAATATACGTACGAAGGCGGAGGTTTTTGATGCGAATTGTGGCTAAATCGAGTTGCATTTGATGCTATATTTCCTTTTTAGTTTTATCGATAACGTGGTCAGGGTACAAACGGAAAATATATGGATATAAAGTCACCAACGGTAAAGGTTCTCGTGGTAATGGCTGCATTGGTTATTGTTTTAGCCGGTGTAAAAGCAGCTAGCGTTATTCTTGTGCCTTTTTTACTTTCAGCGTTTATAGCCATTGCCGTCAGTCCACTGATTTCTTGGATGGCCAGGTTTGCAGTACCGAGGTGGTTATCCATATCCATAGTTATACTGTGTTTGGTGGTTATCGGTTTTATGCTCGCTGGCTTAATCAGTCAGTCTATGACTGAGTTTAGACAGAATCTTCCAAATTACAACGAACAACTTGCCGGCGAGTTTGCTTGGGTATTAGAGCAACTTGCAAGGTTAAACATCAATTTAGACAAGAGTCTGATCGCCACGCATTTTGACCCCAGCATGGCAATGAATCTCGCGACAAATATTCTGTCGGGCATGGGCATTGTCTTGTCCAATGTGTTTTTGATCCTGTTAACCGTCATCTTCATGCTATTTGAAGCGACGTCCATGCCTGCCAGAGTGCACGTCGCGCTTGCAGACCCTGACATGCAGTTGTCCCATATTGACCGATTTTTGGAATCCGTGAATCAATATCTTGTGATTAAAATGCTAGTGAGTTTGGCAACAGGCACCGGGATTGGTTTATGGCTTTATGTGCTAGGTGTTGATCACTTCATGCTGTGGTCGGTGCTTGCTTTTATGTTGAATTTTATCCCCAACATCGGCTCAATCATTGCCGCGATACCTGCCGTACTAATGGCATTTGTTGAGTTTGGCTTTGCAAAAGCAGGGTTAACGGGGCTGGGATTTGTTGTCGTAAATACCGTCATGGGAAATGTCATCGAGCCGCGTTTCATGGGCAAAGGACTTGGCTTATCAACACTTGTGGTGTTTTTATCACTGATCTTTTGGGGGTGGCTATTAGGCACAGTTGGCATGTTGCTCTCTGTGCCATTAACCATGGTTGTAAAAATCGCACTTGAAAGCCATGAAGATACTCGATGGCTTGCTGTGCTTTTATCCGACTCAACCGACGAGCCAGCACCCGCACCTCAAATTTCACTAAAAGGTGAAATATAGCGATTTACTGACAAGGCGCCGACGTTTATACGCTGACAACGGAATTCTCATCGCATGAAACAGGGGATGCGATATAGCTGTCGGCTGTCCAGTCGTTTTCCCATTCATTGCCATTGAGCAAGTATCTGAATTGATAATCTTTGTCTTTGTGCAGATCAACAGTAGCAGTGAAGCTGCCGTTTTTAAGTTTTTTCATCTCCAATGCGCTAGCATCCCAGCCATTGAAATCGCCAACTAGCGCTACTTTAGCGGCGTTTTTCGATGCTTCTTTTGACAGCTTGAATGTGACTTTACACAGCGGTTTTGACTTTAGATATTGTTTTTTGAGGCTCATACTGGCATCCCTGATAAGTTATTAAATTACATAAATAATTTCATTTTACGCATAAAAACTGCTATTTCAACAATAAATGTAGTTTTATTACAAGAATATGTGGGGAGTATCGATAATTGTGTAAGTTGGTGGATAGCTTAAAATGATTAGCGACTAAAACGGAACACAAGCCGTTGCTCGAGACAAACTAAAGGTAGTCGCTGTTTTCCAAGTTACATCACTAAGATTGCGCTCTTGGTATCGATGCCGAAATGCTGACGAGAAAACACTGGTTTATACGTAAGTGTGACTAACGCATCGGCGTCAATGTTTCGCTATGGTAATACGTGTTTAAACGGATTGACTTCGACATCTTCATAAACATCAGCAGCAATATAGGGATCTGAAGACGCCCATCTCTGAGCATCTTCAAGAGAATCAAATGATGCAATAATCACTGAACCTGTAAAACCCGCCTCACCAGGCGTGTCGCTGTCAATGGCGGGCATAGGCCCTGCAACCAATAGTCGACCACTGTCTTTTAATGCCTCTAGGCGCTGCAAGTGTTGTGGCCTTGCGGCTAATCGTTTGGATAAGGAGTCAGGTTTGTCTTTTGCATATATGATGTAGTACATAATCGTCTTAAATAATGGGTTTAATTCTTTGTCGCGGCTTTCATTTCACTGCTGAAAGATTGCAGTGCGTTTAACATACTTGCTTTGTCGTCCAGGTGTTGTGCAATGATGTTCACCGTCGCAGACCCGGCAATGGCACCCGAAGCACCTGCATCTATCGCAGACTTGACCTGGTCGGGTTTTGATATGCCAAAGCCCAAAACAGGCGGTGCTACGCCATAGCTGCTCAGTTTATCAATCAGGTCTCTGGTGGGAATGGTCGCTGCAGTTTCGGCGCCCGTCACACCCGCACGACCCAATAAATACGTATATCCAGATGACAGCTCCGCAATCGAAGACAGTGTTTCAGAGGAAGCGTTTGGAGGTGCTATCATTATTTGATGAATGTTATGCGCAGTCGCTATCTGCATAAAAGGCAACACTTCTCTGATGGGCACATCGGCAATGAGAATCGAATCTACGCCGGATCCAGCCGCTTGTTTGTAGAAAGTATCAATACCTGCCGCGAGCACTAAATTGCTGTAAAGCAACAACCCGATAGGCATCGTTGGATGCGCTTCTCTTACTTTTGCGATGATTGCGAGACAATCCTGCGGTTTAACACCCGCACCCAATGCGCGGATGCTCGCCTGCTGAATCGTCGGGCCGTCAGCAATAGGGTCAGAGTAGGGGATACCTAGCTCCAACGCATCGGCGCCGCCATCAATAAGTGCCATGATTATATTAAAACTGGTATCAATATCGGGATCGCCCAGCATAACAAACGGTATAAACGCCCCTTGGTTTTCATCCTTGAGCGCTTGGAACATACTGTCGTAGCGACCAGTCCCTTTGAATTTACTAGAAGGCATTTAAATTGAATCTCCAAGAATTTTAGTGACATGTGCAAGGTCTTTGTCCCCGCGACCAGACAGGTTGACGACGATAATTGTGCCGTCTTCTGCTTCTTCCGCCATTGTGATTGCGTGTGCAAGCGCATGTGAAGATTCAAGCGCAGGAATGATCCCTTCTTTTTTTGCTAACAGCTGAAACGCATTCAACGCTTCAGTATCAGTCACCGCAAAATACTCAGCTCGGCCAATATCATGAAGATAAGCATGTTGAGGACCCACCGCGGGGTAATCTAAGCCGGCACTGACAGAGTAGGATTCTTCGATTTGGCCGACTTCGTCTTGCATGATAAAGGTAAATGCACCGTGCAATATGCCTTTTGTGCCTTTACAGATGGTTGCGCCGTGCTCTTTTGTATGCACGCCTTTGCCCGCTGGTTCAACACCAATCAGTCGCACATCAGGTTCATCGATAAAATCGGCAAACATGCCAATGGCATTCGAGCCACCGCCTACGCAAGCAACGACAGCATCGGGTAGCCTTCCTTCTTTTTCAATCATTTGTTGACGTGTTTCTTCACCAATCATTCGATGATATTCACGCACAATCGTAGGGAATGGGTGCGGGCCTGCAGCAGTACCTAACAGATAATGGGCATTTTCGTAATTTGCTGACCAATCGCGCATTGCTTCATTGACAGCATCCTTTAACGTCCCTGAACCAGAGTCCACTGGGATCACCTGCGCGCCCATCAATTTCATTCGAAACACATTAGGTGCTTGGCGCTCAACATCTTTTGCGCCCATGTAAATTCGCGCTTTGAGCCCAAGTAACGCACATGCAAGTGCGGTGGCAACACCGTGTTGACCTGCACCTGTTTCTGCAATGACTTCGGTTTTGCCCATGCGTTTGGTCAGTAACGCCTGACCTAAGACCTGATTGGTTTTATGCGCTCCGCCATGAAGCAAATCTTCGCGCTTCAAATACAACTTCACGTTTGGATTGGAGACCAGATTGCGAGTTAATGTCATCGCGGTTGGTCGCCCTGCATAATCCTTAAGTAAGGCCATGAATTCTTGTTGAAACGCGGGATCGTCCTGCGCTTTTAAGAATTCAGATTCCAGCTGATC
>JBCDMA010000137.1:0-10028 GCA_038744645.1 Pseudomonadota bacterium
CAGTTGTTGGGTTTTCAGAACCTATTAGACAATACTACCAGTTACTCTTTTCCTGATGAACTTGTGGAGAATAACTTTGACGACAGTACCACTGGTGCTGAGCTTCTGGGGTTTTATTTGCAGTCGGTGTTGCGGCCAATTCAAGGCTTGACGCTTTCAACTGGAATACGTCTAGACGACTATAAAGCGACATCGGTAGGTTTCCTTGACACAAATGAGATAGATGCAGCAACTGATACCGAAGAGTTCACATGGAGACTGGGCTTATCGTATGAAATAGACTCAATTGCAACAAACCTCTATGCCAGTCTGGCAACCGGTTTTACACCCAACCTTCGTGCAGTGACTGCATCAGGAGAATTTGTTGAACCGGAAACGTCGAAGCAAGCAGAGCTCGGATTTAAAACCGATTTTGCTGACGGTGATGTACTGTTGACAGTCGCAGCATATCGATTGATTCAAGAAGACGTGGCAGTCGAGGATCCTGACAATCGAGCTTTCTCCGTAAACGGCGGAGAAGTAACGTCAGATGGTCTGGAGATTGAGCTTGCAGGCGAGCCACTTCCAGGAATGAATTTCTCTTTTGGCGTTGCCTTTATGGACCCAGAGACAACCAGCAGCAATGGCGTATTTGGGCTAATGGAAGGTGAGCAACCTCGCGGCACAACATCTCTTAACGCTGGAGGACTGATTTCCTATACGATTGGCGACGGAAGATTGAAGGGCTTGCGCGTGGGTGGCTCAATTCGACATCTCGGCGAAAGAGAAACCACTTCACCGCTGCCTGATTCTGATCTCGAAGGGTTCACGGTGGCAAATGTGTTTTTCGAATATGCTTTTCGAGGTGTTGATATCGGCTTATTCATTAACAATATCACGGACGAGCTGTATGTAGAAAGCAGCAACCTTCCAAACAACACCTATTTTGGTTTTGAGAGAAACGTCACACTGCGCGTCGGAGCATCATTCTAATTTAGAAATGTACCGACGATATTGATATTACTCTCCTATTGTCGTTTGAAACCTAACGCCTTAGCCTATTAGACTGTTTTCTGAATCTAGAATGGCTGCATCGGTTCGTGTTGTTTCGAACACGGAAACTGAGAAATGTAGAGTTTCATTAAATCGACGCAGGTATCATGGCTTACACAGTGTAATTAATACATTATAAGCGGTGTTAGCAATGAGGAGCATGGCTAACCTAAAAGGGTTTCAAACGCGGAGAAACATAAACGTTTGTGAGTAGATGGTCGTTTTGTAGAACGCAGACAATCCGCTTGTTTGTATCTTTGCTGATTGGCCGGACCCGGTTGCCAGCTGATGAGCTTGAACCGCGATTTACAGCTTTGAAAGATAAAAAAGGTGCTAAGCATGTAGCAATAAGCAAGCACCTGTAGCATTCTGAAGGGAAATACAAGAGAATCGCTCGAAATTTACTATTTGGCTCGCTGAATGAGGTATAAACATCAAAGTAGGTTTGAGAGGCGACGATTTTCTAACCGGTACTCAATCGGTATAAACCTTGTGGTAATCGTAAATAACTGTGCGCATAACTGAACTAAAACATGTCTTTTCTCAATTCGGTACTGAGATTGAACAATTCCTAACTCATCGTACCGGTTGTCCGGAAACGGCAGCGGATCTTAAACAAGAGCTGTTCTTGCGCGTTTTGAAATCCTCGCTCGAGCAAAAACCTGCGATTAAAAATATGCGGGCTTATTTGTATAGAGCAGCTGCAAACATTGCTGTTGATCACCAAAGATCTTTAAAACGGCGCTCGGTAATTAGTGTTCCAGTAGAGGACAACGTGGCCGAACCTCTTGAGTTTCGAACCCCAGAAAGGCATACGATTTCTAAACAGCGCCTCACTGCTCTAAACCATGCGTTAACAGAGCTCTCTCCTTTAGCCCAAGAATGCTTTTATCTTGCACGAATAGAAGGGATGAAACAGGCAGATATTGCACGTAAATTAAACGTTCACGTAACGACGGTTGAAAAAAATATTTCTCGTGCCGTCAAACACCTTTTTATCAGTGTTCAACAGTCAGACAAATAGGCTCACATATGCAATCGTCATCGAACATTGAAAAGCTAACCCTTGATGCCCTTGACTTACTGATCAAACTGCAGACGACAGATATTGCTGAAGCAGAATTAGCTGAGGCTAGACGCTGGAAGAATAAGTCGCCAGAGCACGAACTGGCATGGCAAAAAGCCAATGACTTTTGGGAGGAATTGGGTGATGTAGCACTTGACAGGGGAAGAACAAATCAACATGTCGAACCGTTTGAGTCTAATTCCAGTTCGAAGAGATTTCGCCTTGGCGTTTGGGCATCAATGGCAGCATCAGTGATTGTGGGGGTTGGTCTACTTTGGGTGCATCTTAGTAGCAGAACTGTTGCCCCGGATATTGCAGAGAAACCACGTACTGAGTCTCAGGCAGTCGTCAAATATCATGGGAACAGTTTTTATATGCCCAGAACCAATCTATTAGACGATGGTTCAACGCTGATTTTGAATGCTGATAGTGCTGTTCAAAGCAGAATGACAGAAAAAGAAAGACATATAGATTTACTGCATGGTGAAGCTTTATTTAAGGTGCAGCATGATGCCAAAAGGCCATTTGTTGTCGAAACTGGCTCAACTAGGGTAAAGGCCGTCGGAACAGCCTTTGTGGTGAAAAGAATAAATGAAGATATTCAGGTAATTGTCACCGAGGGTATTGTTGAAGTCTCTCAGGAAAACGAGATTCGGGAAACAAATCTTGCACCACATCAGACACATTCATTCAGGCTAGGCAAGAACGAGTCGGTATTCATTACGAATGGGATCGCTGGCCAAAAAAGAAACATCGATAGCAGCGTAGTTACGGCCTGGCAAGATGGTATGCTGATTTTTGACGACACACCCTTGAACGAAGTGCTTATACAAATCAACCGTTACACACCTTACGACATTCGATTCAACTTGGGCTTGAGAAATAATGAACCTATAACAGGTACATTTTTCATTAAGGAATTGGATAAACAACTAAGCGCATTAGCATCCTCCCTCGATCTAAAATTAACCACCCATAACAGCAATATCTTAGAAATAGGCTTGAAAGCACCATCTTTAAAGTAAGGCATTCAGTTCCTTATACATCTCAGATTTATTTGTTCAACTGAAGATTCCGCTGACATTTTTCAAAAAAAAAGAGCATGCTCGTCTGGTTTTTACTCTATACGCAGTCTTATAAATAGGAATACTTCTCATTCATTATAATTAAAAAGAGTAAAGGACATATGCATACCAGTACGTCGGGCATTCTTGCAGCAATTGCGATTGCAATTAACACACCACAGGTTTTTGCCCAAAAAAGTGATATCGAACAAACGATTACCCGAAGTATTGATCAGGTGCAGAAAGTCAGTTTATCGGCGGGAAATCTTTCTGACGCCATAAACCAGTTATCAGCGCAAACCGGAGTACAAATACTGGTTCCATCATCGCGTATTCGCGGATTAAGCAATGAGAAAATAAATGGAAACTACAGCGCCATGGATGCATTATCCATTCTGGCGAATCAGGTTGGTCTGCAAGTTTCTGTAACTTCAGATGATGCACTAACTCTTGTGCCCTCAGAAAATACTCAGAGTGAACAGGACCCTCTTGTAGAAACGATATTCATCGTCGGTAGCAAACAGAACTTAACTCTTCAGGAGACGCAATCATCCGTTGAAGTTTTTGATGCAGAGCGCATAGATAGGGATGTGCTATTCAGTCTTGACGATATTTTGTTGCGAACAGCAAATGTATCAGCCAGTAACGCACAAACCAGTTTTTCCATTCGCGGTATTGGCCAGGGCGGTGTGGGTTTTGCCGGCACTGGGCGGACTTCGAATGTGTATGTTGACGGGTTACCTTTAACTTCTAATGCGCAACAGGGCGCGAACAGTTTATGGGATGTAGGCCAAGTAGAGGTGTTACGTGGTCCTCAATCCACCATCCAGGGACGAAATGCTTTGGCAGGGGCTATTATTATGAGCACCAATGATCCAACTTATGATTGGGAATTCAGAGGTCGGGCACAAATTGCTACTGCAGAAACCAGAAAATTCTCATTTGTTGCTTCCGGGCCGCTAATTGAGGATCAGTTGGCGTTTAGACTGGCTTATGATTATCAGGACTACGACGGTAATTTGATAGAAGCGACCACAGGCATCGCTCAAGAGTTTCAAGAGTCTCATACGCTCCGCGGTAAACTATTAATTGAGCCCGAGTCAATACCTGATTTGAGAATTGAGCTTACGGCGGAATATGTCGAAACCGATTTTGGTGAGTTCAATACAGTATTTGCTCCCTTTGCATTTGACGATCCCGCTTTTGAAGATTTTGACCCATTTGGTGGCGAAACCTTTACGCGAGTTCGACTGGAAAATCCCCAAACGGAAAAGTTCTTACTCGACACGCGCTACGAGCTTTCTGACAATTGGACACTAATTTTTCTTGGAACTTATGAAGATAATCAACGCGATTTGTTGTTTGGGATACCGGTAAATGGCGAAGTCAGTCTCGATGCCAGCCCGACCACCAATGAAACCTATACAGCCGAGTTCAGAGCCACTTTCGATTATGAAAATCTATCGGGATGGATAGGAGCTTATTACTTTGATAGCGATCAGGTTCAGATGCAGAACTTTAGCTTTGCGGTTGCAGGCTTTGGTCTACCAACAGATCCACCTGAATCACAACTTACCATCGCGGCGACTCGAGGCATAAACACTGAAAACTATGCATTGTTTGCGGACCTGACGTATGAACTTGATGATTACTGGTCATTTAATCTTGGTGCCCGCTATGATTTCGAAGACTTTGGAGATACTGGTAGTCAGGGAAGTGTATTCAGTACGCCAGAAAGCTGTACGGTAGCCTTTCCAACTGGACCCTTGCCATGCAACTTATTGATTCCCGCAAACAATACTCCAGGCGCGCCCGCTTCTTTTGAAGCATTTTTGCCGCGTGCGTCAGTGATTTATTCCTTTGATGAAAAACAAACGCTGTCTTTTTCTGTGCAACGCGGCTATAGAGCTGGCGGTTCAACAATACGCGCTATTGTTGAAGAAAATACGATTGAAGTTGTGGAATTTGAGCCGGAATACATAACGAACTATGAATTTGCGTACCGTTCTCAATGGCGTGAGGATACCATTACCTTTAATGCCAATCTGTTTTACACCGAATGGACAGACCAACAGGTGTCTATTCCTGGAGAGTCTGGAAGCCCTGGTGCAAATGATTCTTTTGTTGCCAATGTAGGAGAATCTGAACTTTATGGTGTCGAGCTTAGTTTGTTCGCTGAGCTGACTCACGGTGTGGATGTGTACACAACACTAGGGCTACTTGAGACTAAGTTTACTGATTTTCCTTTCGCCACTGAAGTGGGGTCGGAAGGCAATCCCTTTGAGAATCTGCGTGGAAATGAATTCACTACAGCCCCAAATATGACAGCGTCATTTGGACTTAGCTATCAAAGAGACGATGGTTTGTTCGCAGCCGCAACAGCAAACTACAGAAGTTCACAACAATCTGATGTCACAAATCTCGAATTGAATGAAGTAGGAAGCTATACCTTGGTCAATGGACGAATAGGCTATGAGTTTGATAATTTTACCATCTCTGCGTTCGCCAATAATCTTTTTGATAGAAGATTTATCACTCGCAAAGAGTTCATTGCAGTTAACTCAAACACAGGTGCAATCAATACAAGAGCGAATGCTCGATTTCAAATCAACGAAGAGCGAATTGTCGGTATATCAGTGGACTTTATTTATTAATAGGTCCCTGTGTAACTGGTTGTTCACTCGTATACCGTCGAATACATAAGATTCCCTTGTTCTCGGGTTAATGGCGGGCGTAGTTACATATTTTATTTAAAAGGTACCCCTTATCGTTACGCGGAAGGTTCGCGGCTCTCCAAATCCATTGCCACCAGTAATAAATCCGATATCAAAGCCTGCGTTTTTCAAGTAGAGCTCGTCGGTAACATTAATAGCGTTTAGTGATAAAGATAATGATGGTGTGATGGGGTATGCCACGCGAACGTCGAAAATTGTATAGTCAGGGAATGTGAGGTCAGGTATAACTGACTGTGTTATTGGTCGTTCACTCGCGTGGCGCATACCACCGCCAAACTGAAGACCTGCTAATAGCCCTTGTTGAATCTCATAGTTACCATACAAATTGAATGTGTGATCTGGCACTTGAACGGGCAATCCGAATGCATCGGACGCCTCTAAGACATCGATTTCAATGTAGCCGTAATTAATATCAAAAGTAAGGCCATTAAGTGGTCGCACTAGCGCGGAAAACTCAATACCGCGATTTCGCTGTTCACCAATGCTGGTCTGAAAGAGTTGGTCTGTTCCTGGAACGCTATTCTCAATATCTTGGACTGCAACATCGGTGCGCCGAGTGTCAAAAATCGTAAAATCAAAATTTATGGCGCCATTCATAAGTATCCCTTTTAATCCAGCTTCATAGCTATTGCCGCGCGCGGGAGGGACTTGCTCTCCTTCGACCGTTTGCCCAAATTGAGGAGCGAAAGACTGTGCAACGCTTAAATAGACGTTAAAGCCATCTATAAATTCGGCTGACGCACCAATTCGAAAAGTCACGTCGGTTTCATCGGCGGGGATGAAGGTGTCTTGCATTAAATCATCATAGCGTACACCTCCGATAACCGTCAGCCACTCAGTAGGCCGAATAGCAAATTCCGCATAAACCGATTTGAGTTCAGTACTTTCCGAATTTTCAAATTCTTGTGGTTCGGTGTTCTCGGGCGAGAATCGAGGCACGTTGATATCCGAAATGAGAAATGAACTGACAAAGGCCTCGTTCGGTCGAGAGAAAAAATCGGTTGAAAAATCGTAATATGAGGTACCAATGACAAAATCATTTTCCTGGCCAAAGGCCTCAAAACTCAGCGAGAGCTGCGAGTCTAGAAATAAACTATCAGCCTCGGCCAGACTGTCATAGCCAAAGTATTGATAGAAAACTTGATTATCGAGACCGATCCCGGCACTTCCATCACTGTAGGTATAATTGTAGATACCAGGAAAAAAGTCGTCGTAAGAAAAGTCTGAGACTTGGTGGCTTCCGCGTACTACTAATTTCAAATCGTCGAGAAATTGGTGGACAACCTGGCCCTCTATGAACAGATCCTCCGCATTGTTTCTTGCATTTGCTTTGCCAAAAAATGTGTCTGTATCAAAACCATCTGGGATTGAACCATCCGAGTTTAATGGAAATAATCCATTTGGAACGGTTTGAATATCCTGATAGGCGATACTGGCTTTGGCGAACGTTAAAGGTGTAATCTCAACATCGACTACGCCCCTTATTGCAATTGTTTCAGATTGTGTGGGATCCGCATCAAATTCGAAGTCTCGATATGCTCCGGAGAAGCGCGCTCGCACACTATCTCCGATGACATAGCCCGCATTGAAATCAAACTCAGTTTCAACGGTACCGAATTGATCAGTGGTGATCTCAAGTTCCATAAAACGGTCTGACTCTGGGCTTTTGGTCACGACATTAACGATGCCACCTGGCTCAACCGGGCCTAAAGCGATGGAAGCAGGTCCTTTTAATACCTCAAAGCGGTCAACAAAAGAATCGTCTGGACGACCAGACCCGTTTGTTTGTAGCAAAGCCCTATTGTCTTTTAAAGCATTGCCCGTGTAACCGCGGATAGTAAATTCGCCTCCGCCGAATCCTATACGGTCTCGCAACTGGTTGATATTAGGAATCAGTAAGACTGTGTCGAAAGGTGTTACAAAATTACGCTCATTGATAATGTCTCGGTCAAGCACATTTAAGGTGAAAGGCAACTCTTGTGGCTGGAGCGGTATCCGGTCAATCAGAGATTGTTGGAATGTGCCAGTCACTTTAATTATTTCTACATCTTTTTCTATGGCCAAACGATTGGCGTTTACTCTCTGATCGCTTTGGCTTTGACGCTGCCTCTCTACAATGACATAAGCACCATTAGGCTCTTTTACGGCTAAAAGGCCAGTACCCACCAACAGAATATCCAACGCTTCTTCAATAGTGAAAGTGCCAGATATCTGCTTAGCGTTTATCCCATCAACCAGATTTTCATCAGCAAAAATGCTAATGCCATACACATCTGAAATTTGAAAAAGTGATTCTGCCAATGGCTGCGAGTTAATCTTAACTTGCGTGGTATCGTTTTGTGCTATGGCAATAGGCGATATTCCCAATATCCCTGCAACCGCGCTGGCAATCAGCGCTTGTTTAAATGGAGAGTGTTTTTTTGAATGTGTCATACTGCGCCCCTTTATTTTGTGCAATTAAGAATCAATCGCATTTTTATCTTAATGATGACTAGCGGCGATAAAATGGGACAGGTTTTTGTAAAAAAATGATTATCTATTTAATTTCAATTAGATGCGATTTATTCCGTTGCTCTATTCTCGGTGTTTGGAAAGAATTCGGTTGCAAAAATGATTGAGAAATTCTCAAAGATAATGTAAATCATGTCGCAAATAATGATTCCATTCAGGGTAAAAATCTCAGTTTTCTATGTTGCTTTTTTGTAACCTTTCTAGAATACGTTGATTTATTAGTAGATGAACGAACAACGTTTTACGCATAACAAAGATAAACTTGACGGGGTTATCGAAAAAGGCACGTCGGATTCAGTTCAGTCCGAAAGCGCACCTATCGCCGGACATAAAATTCACGACCATCGCTTAGATTTGCTCTATACAAACTACCTACAAGAATTATCTAGTGGCATTCGTCGTAAATATGGTGATGGACCGCCTGAACCTGATGAAATTGCGCAAGAAGCATTTCGTCGGATGTTTGAGAAAGACACGACGTGCATTCAGAATTTAAAGGCGTTTCTCTGGCGCACTGCTCGCAATCTCGTACTGGAGGATAAGAAGAAAGAGAAGGTCCGATTAAAATACGACAAAGATGTGCAAGACACTTTTTTTTCCCAAAAGGATCACAATTTTTCACCTGAAAACGTCATTATTGTTGAGCAGCAGTTGGGAAAAATTAATGAGATATTGTTGGGCATACCAGAAATCAAGCGACGCGCCTTTATGCTATACAGGATTGAGGGATTGCCTCTAGAAGCCGTTGCAAAAAAGCTGGGCGTGAGCAGAAGGACAGTATCCAAGCATATAAGCTATGTGCACACGCTGGTCGGTGCGCTTTTTATCGAGAATACCAATGAATAGTACCCGAACAAATTCGCATGACGCTAGGACAATGGACATTCTTCAGCAGGCAAACGAATGGATACTGATCTTGGAATCTAAGGAAGTGTCCGAGCATGACAGATCCGAATTCAAATCCTGGGTTGAATCTGACCGACGACATGAGGATATTTACAGTCAGGCGCTAGCAATGAAGCGCGCACTTTCCGAACTGTCTTTACATGATTTTGATGCAGAGCTTAATAAACAGATGCCGCGCGAGCGTGCATTGGGTTTAGTCGCAAAAATTAAAGTATTGCGGAAGAAATGGCCACTTTGGAGTACAGGGTTTACTGCTGCTGTGTTACTCATTGGTGTCGTGTTATTCCTGCCAACCCTTACAGTCGACGAAAATAGAACGGGTACAGATTCCATTCAATCTATTGCGGTTTCCACGCAAGTCTCTGAGACAAAATCGGTCACTTTGGACGACGGTACTGTTGTCACCCTTGCACCTGAGTCATCGATAAATGCCAAGTATACAGAGTCTAATAGACAGGTCATATTGGAAAAAGGGCAAGCATTTTTTGACGTAATTCGTGATAGTTCCAGACCATTTTCAGTCGCATCGGAAAACTTAACGGTTACCGTGCTTGGTACTGCATTCGATGTAAGAAACAGTGGTACATTACAAACAGTTGCTGTGAAAGAAGGCACGGTTGAGGTCAAATTTCCTGTCATCATCGACAATAAGCCAATCTCCGTTTTACAAAAAGAGAGGATCCGTGCTGGTCAAGGCGTCCAAGCTACATCAAA
>JBCDMA010000138.1:0-10022 GCA_038744645.1 Pseudomonadota bacterium
ATATCTTTTTCTACGTAACTCTCTACGCTAAATGTATGGAAGATGCGTGTATTTGTATTATTTAGTGGAGCCTAAGTGAACCAATAAATATATTTGAGGTAAACGTCTTGACCAACTACGGATGAGCACTTCGAACACAAATGTATTACGTGAAAATCATGATCTAGGCTTAATCGGTCAGAAGCGTTTTGAACCTACAACCTACATACCATTGCTGAATTGAGTCGAAGCGGGTGCTGCTTCTCTCACTGATTTTAATGCGTTGCTATATAGCATCAATAGGTCCAAACAATAATCAGTGCGGCCTGACATATAGTCTTGTGTCTCTTCATCGTTTTCACCATCATGATTAAAAATGGTCGTGACGTGACGGAAGATCAAATGCTCTGGAAGATAGCAAATACGCGAGTTTTTATAACTTGACGTACGCAGTTCATTTATCGGGTAACTACCCCCAATACCAGCAGAGATTGACGTAATCAATGCAGGTTTATGGGCAAATACATCGGTAGAATAAAGCAAAAACAGGTTTTTCAATTGCGACGGCACCATGCCGTTCCATTCTGGTGTAATGACAATGAATGCGTCCGCTGTTAATAGCGTGTTTTTAACTGTGGCGATCGTCTCTTTTTCGCTATCGGAATAGGATTCTGACCAATAGGGTAAATCAGCATCAGCCAAATTCACAATGACCGCATCGTCACAAGCAGCAAGTGACGAGAGTTTGTCATTCATCATTTTGCCGATTTTTAAGCTTTGAGACACTTTTCTATGGCTGCCCACAATGATTGCCACCTTACTCATTCATATTCTCCTTGTGTTTTTCTATTGTTGAAAGCCGATGTAGGCCATAGTCAATTAACGTTTTATCGTCGGGGCTTGCATGTTTTTTGTTTGCGTGCAGCATCTCGAAAAGTTGCGCTCTTAGATGAATAGCGCCATTTTTAATCAGGGATAACTCGAGCAATTCGAACGTGAGTAGCCATTCATTGTGCGTTGTCTCCAGCACACGCTCGATGAATCGATCAACCTCATCTGCACAGTTTTCTTTGCACTGCCGCAATGATCTAAGTTCAGCATATAACGAGAATAATTCAACTGTGTGTTCGCTGTCGTCTACACTAATCTCGACGCCTTTTATGGATTCGCTCTGTGATTGGTCATGTGCGTTTTTGTAAAGGGGAAACCGCGCTTGGTCAGCAGAGCCGCCATAAACAGATACAATGTGTTCGCCGACAGCCATATTATAGCGACCGTTTTCTGGCGAAAACAGCACATGCTTATCCAAGGTTGTGACGGTGCAGTTATCAAACTGCATAAGCAGGTTTTTACCATGACGTCGATAGATATTAAACAGCTTGCCATCAACGGTAATACCGGATAAGAACTCCAGTTTTACGCGTTTTCCCAACACTATGCCAAACAACTTTAAATCATCAATGCTATACGTTGACAAGCACCTGTCCATCGCTTGGATCTTACCCACTGGGCTGGCAAAACCTGATGGGTGAGCATTGATACCATGACTAACGATTTCGTTTTCTTCATAGGCAAGTTGCGTTGGGCCTGTGGTGGTGAAATAGATAACTTTACCAGCAGCATTCTTTTGCACGCTTTCAATAACGGCGCTCACCTCCAATCCGGAATTGAATACTGCTGTGTTGACCGTTTTCGCCACCATCGCTACCTCGAGAGATAAGGCGCCTCCTTTAGCAAAACACATATTGTGTGCAAATTCTTCAGCGATTTGTGAAAGGTGTCGACAATTGCGCGCCACGAATAACTGTGGTTGTTCATTGGTAATGTCATAGTCGATGGCGATTGCATCGATTGTAAGGGGGATCTTTTTAACCTTGTCGTCGTCGAGGCAATGGACACTTTCGCCAAGCGATGACAGCAATCCTGCGCCAAAAATTTTATAGTCGTCAGGTGTTCCAACCAGGCCATACTCAGTTGTCCACCACTGCAAACGAGAAAGTAATGCAGATTCTGACGGCGCGTCGTTTTTATACTTGTCAATGACCGTCCTTAACGACGTCTCAGCGGCATCAATGTCATCGACGCTCGCTGTGGGTGACTCTTTAATGATAGAAAGCGTTCGTATAGCTTCATAAATCTCTAGGTCGCCAATGTTGGTGATCACACGTCGTCCAAAATTACCTACGCGCTCTAGATACTCCGCATAATCGACATCGATGATAAATGGCGCGTGGCCAGCAGATTCGTGAATGATATCCGGTGCAGGCGTATACAGCATGTGTTGAACAGAGCGGATATCAACTGCAATGACAAGCACTCTGTGCGCTAAGAACTCAATAAAGATCGCTGGAGGAACGAATCCATCTACTACCGCAGCACGCCATCCAATTTTCTCCAGTTGAAGGTTCATCTCTTCAATCTTTGGAATGTATTCCTTATCAATACCCGTGCGTTTTAACCCCTCTAGATAAAGGGGGTGTGCAGTTTCACTTAAATTTTCGATAAGTTGATACAGGAGAAATCGCCACACCGCCTGGTCTCTTGGTGTGTAGCGTGAGTAATCCTGTATCGCAACAAAGGGTTGTAAATGCACAGGTAAACTCGCAATAACGTCTTGTTGGCTTTTCATTTCATGCCCCCAACACTTTTTGGTCGTCATATCTAATGATGTATTGCTATGCACTTTCAGGTAATTGCCTCTCCCGCAAAAACGGTAAATTCTTATGGTTGGTACACATTGCCCAAAAAGTGATATAGGCTGTATTACAGTCTACAACGTCTCAAAAATATGGCGTTGCAAATTCTCCCTAAATTGTTAGGCAAATTAGGACAAAACGCCTTAGCGCAAACAAAACTCATGTTTTTCACGAGTTAGAAGTAATTTAGCTTTTCTTCAAAAGCGATTGCAGCAAAGACAATGCAATTGATGCTTGTTCTTCTCGCTTTTCTTTCCATGCAGATTCTAGAGCAGTCTTTGACGGGTATTTGCCTTTCATCTCGCGGAAAAATGTTACGCGCTGCAAGGTAGCTTTTGACGTAAAGCTCCCACCCTTTTTTCGTCGTTCATATTCGGCTTGCCAAAATGCCGCAAACTCGTCATATGATGGGTATTTCCCTTTTTCCCATTGCTGTTTTATCCAATCCATACCAAAACTTGTGAAACTAAAATGTCCACCAATTAACTGTTTGAACTTTTCACGTTGAACGCGATTATTTGTATATTTCCCCGGTATGATAAAGACATCGGGATCTTTTCGCGATTGGTCGTCTGAACGGCGCTTTGCTTGTATGGATTGCAGTGCGTTTGGCTGTGATAGAACGTTTTTGGTTTTGCGAGGCGCACTTTTTACAGCTTGCAGAATAGCATCGATAATATCCTGTTTTTGCCCCGACGCACTGCACTCAAGTTCACCGCAGATGTGTTTAAGCTCGTCTACTTTTAAAAAATAGATAGCTTTTTCTAAAATTTGAAACTCGCTTTCAGAAAGGCAGTTCAAAGAGAATTGGTTCGCTTTTCAATGAAAAAATGAATTATTTAATTATTGTCATAAATTCAGAAAAATGCGGGTTTGAGGGCGATTCAACCCAATCAAAGCAGACCATTTCTGTAGACATAACAATCGCGCCTAATTGTCGCATTTGAGCAATTGCCAGCCGCTTATCATTATTATTTCTAGAACTCATGCAATCCTCGATTACTACAACATTGAACCCTAGGCTTAGCATTTCTCTTACTGACTGATATACACATACATGCGCTTCGATGCCGCATACAAGGATGAACTTATATTTAGGTATTTGAAAAAACCTTTCAAACTCAGGCGCATTGGTAACACTGAACGTGTTTTTCTGAATACAGTTTTCCGGGTGCAACAGCGGCATTATTTTAGCAGAAGTTTTACCCAGTTTTTCAACGCAATGTTCTACATGAACAGTAGGCACACCCAACATCTTTGCGATTTTGATCAGTTTAATGAGCCGACTAAACATGCTGTCAGCGTCGACTACCACTTCAGATAGTCGACCCTGAATATCAATAATTAAGACTTGTGAATTTTTGCTCGTCAGCGCGATCGACATTGAGGTCTAGTCTGGTACGTCATTAACCGACGCAACAACGGCAGAGGGTAAATCAGACAAGGCGGCTAAGGCAGCCTCATGTATCTGAGCAGCAGGTACCGGTTGGTTCGTTACCTTTGATGGTAAAGCACGAGTGGCCGTTGCGGATGCAACAACTGTTGGTTGATAACCTAAGGTAAACGCACCTCTGGCCGTTGAATTAACGCACATGTGTGACATAAACCCAACCAATATTAGGTTTTTTACCCCTGCTTCTTTTAATAAATCATCCAGCTCTGTTTGCGCAAACGAATTTGGATAGTTTTTCGTGATCACAGTTTCACCGTCGATAGGCGCAACAATATCCGCAATTTGTCCTATCGGGGCTGAAACATCATAAGGTGAACCCGGGCCCGCATCATGGCGGATATGATAAATTGGCCTGCCGGCTGCGCGAAACCGTTCCAGCATGACTTTACAATCTTCCATAGCTGCATCTACGCCGTCTAGTTTCATAATGCCTTCTAGATACGTGTTTTGCGCGTCAATAATAACTAACGCCGAATCACTTATTGAAGTGGCACTGTGGCCCAGTCCTGCAATATCTCTAATGGTACTTAAATCACTCATTGTTTGTCCTTCTTGTAAATCAAAGCATGCATTGAATAAATAAATGTAGTTGAGAAAAATGATATGGCTATCTGTTTATCAAGCGTATTTAATCAATACACATGTTAGGACTAGCTTGGTTTAACTGTAGCTAGCAAACAGGTCTTGAGCCTCGTGGAACATAAATATGTTAACTGAATGTTATTATGCAGTGATACAACTTTGGTAGCAAACGGTATCCTCAATTCGGCAGGGATAGACATCAGCCTATTCGACTATATAAAACACAGACTTTGAGATACCATTTTTCACTATCAACCATTTGAGGTGTCTGCTCAACATGCGGCAGTTTCAGCTGCTGGCTCTTTAGTTGGCGCGCAAAAAATAAAAAAGGAGAGGTGAAAATGCCACATTTTGTTGTGCATTGTTCAGACAACGTTTTACGGTTACAGCCAGAAGAAAAAATAAATCAAGAAATACATAGAGTGGCAAACGACTCTGGTCTATTTCGGGCATCCGATATTAAAGTACGTGTAATGCCATTCTCTACTTACCTGGTAGGTAATGAAAAGAGCGCATTCATACATGTGTTTGCCAGTATCATGCAAGGCAGAACGCAAGGGCAGCAAAGCGCTTTATCTACATCGATTGTGGAAATGCTTATCACCCTGTTTCCCGATGTAGATAACATTGCTATGAATGTCAGCGAATTTGAGAAAAGTACTTACTGCAATAAAGCGGGGCTTCTTCGCTCACACATCAAGTGATGATTGATTCTCTTCAATGCTTTTGTCGAAATGGGCGATAGCACGTTCAAATTTATCTCGACAGCCCGGATTACAAAATCCAACGACATGTCCATTGTAGTTCGTCAATGAATCATCAGAAACGGGGTTACCTGACCAAGGGCATACTTCATTTATGGCATCTTTTTTTACGGCGTCTTTTTTTGTATTCATAGTCACTCCAAAATCTACACAAAAGAAGTTTCGATGACTAATACTCTACTTAAATCATCGCACCTTTAACACGTCACATTTAGCCAAAAAAACTCAAAATCGCGCCAAATTTGTTGTTGAAAAAAATTTCTGGATAAGAAGATTTCATCAGCACCTCAGTGATTTCATGCAACTCACACTAACGTTCGTTATTGAATTAATGGTTTAAGACGTTGATCACGTGGTCATGCAAGAAGTGATTGTGGCCAGCTTCATTGATCACACTAAAATTTATCAAATCACCGACTGCAGAATTGATATCATTAAAGGTTGAGGGCGGAACAATGCCGTCCCTTTTCCCCGCAAACAAGTTAACTTTGAGTTCTGGATGCTGTCGGAGGCTCACCTCAATTGCTTCAATAGAGATAGGATCGGAAGTCAAATCTTCAAACAATACTTCTCTGTCTCCAACCTCCAAATGCTGCATATAGTAAATTGGATTAAACAACCAGCGACCCGTCTCGACCTGGTTTTTTTGGAGCTGCTTTGCTACTTCTCGGTACGCTTGATGAGGCGTGTACCCTGGTACTATCTCATAGTTGGAAATTGCATTTTGCACAATGCCTTCATTCGCTGCGGCAAAACCAGAAAAAATCATCTTCGATAAATCTTTCATCGCGCGCTCTTCATTTCTGGTACCCCAAGCATTATCAATGGCATGCAATTGCGCATGGATTTTCGACCAGTGATCGTTAAAAGCGAGATACTGCCCCAATGCGTCCAACATAGCATCGCCACAAATTTCATAATGCCTCATAAGCAAGCAGGTATCTTTTTCGATTTGAGTACGCAATTTTGCCAGGAGGCTTTTGTCTTCAGGATACAATGCAAGATAGGCACGACTTTGGTCTTCAATAAAAACCGTTTGACTGATTAGCCATTGAATCGACGAATAGGTAGGGCTGTATCCATAAATCGTCACACCTGCAAGTGACGATGGGCTATTGCTTATATAGCGATACGAGACCAATCCGCCATAACTGTGCCCAAACAGTTTCCACTTTTGATTTGGAAAAAGTGTACTTCTTAGCGCTTCAGCATCATTGACAATCGCTTGAGACCCCCAGTGATGACTCTTGTTAATATCAGTTGCTTGCAAGTCAGGATAGGCTGTTGAGCATCCGGTACCGCGCTGGTCCATGAACACTAGATAAATATTGTCTAATCGCTCGTCAGCGATCATTTCTTTCATCATGTCGTGACTGCTTACACCAGGCCCACCATTTAAAACCAACACGGGTATTTGATTTTGTGTTTCTTTTGCAGGTTTCGCCGGTCTCAAGAAATATGCAACACGTATTTTTGCGGTGCTTCCTTCGAATTCTGGCACGTTAATTACGCCTGATTTAATACCTGTCATTGATGCATCTTTTAATACGGAACATGCGTTATTCGAACTAAGCGCTAAAAATACAGGCAAACAACAAAGAAGTATGAAAAAAAGCATTGCTTTGAAGAGCTGTCTCATCATAAATCCGATCTCACTGTCGATATCGCTATCCACGTTTTGTCACTAAACAAAGCTGCGCGGTTTCAATAGCTCAATTATTTCTCTCTACCTCAAGAGTATAAAATAAACTAGCGATAAACATAGCGTAACTCGTTGTGCAAACGTGCTTTTTAGTCCTATTGTGTGAATCACGTTCGCGCTAGCATAAATCACATCGCTATAAAAATATTTAAGTGCCGGTGTTAAGTTCGTATAGATTTTAGTACCTAACTATGTCCTTTCTTGACTAAAGACTACTTGCCAATGAGGCGTTTCTGAAAGAAAATGTTGGGGTCTTATAAAGAGTAAGACGCGATTTAAAACACAAGTCTTCTAGACGCTATCATTTGTAAAATTGGTATTCATCTCTACCGACTGCCATTGAAGGCATCGGGTTTAGATTCAGGGGGTTTACGCAGCATTTGCTATTGACGAAGGACAAGATTGTAAGAGGAATATTACATTGAGTAATTTAAGGGAACTGATTCTTGATGATGCGTATAGAAACAATGGAAGGCGTAGCTATAAGGAAGTTATAAAACTGTTCTTGCTCACCGGCGGCTTTAGGTACCTAACGCTGTTCCGACTGTGTCAACGACTCAAAACAAAGAAACTATTGAAAGCCATTTTCTACGTCCCTACCCGCATTTGTTTGCATTTCGTTGGCATCAGATATGGAATTGAGATCCCTGTAAAAACAACGGTCGGAAAAGGCTTTTACATTGGACACCACGGCAACATTATCGTACACGCAGAAAGTGTGATTGGAGATAACTGCAACATTTCACAAGGCGTAACACTTGGAAGAGCAAGTAGAGGCAAACGCAGAGGTGCCCCGTCCATTGGCGATAACGTATATCTAGGTCCATCATGTATTGTATCGGGTAACGTATCCATCGGCGACAATGCCGTTATTGGTGCAGGTGCTATCGTAAATTTTGATGTCGCAGAAAATAGTGTTGTCGCTTCACCGCGTGCTGTAGTCATCTCGAATGTAGGTTCTGAAGGGTATGTTAATCGCAAAGTATAGTGTGTTTGAGAACAGAAAATTCAAGTTTAGTAATTAACCAAATTCCATCATATACCTTCCACATTAAACCTTTTTTTCTCACTTCTATTAGACGTGGCGCGTTAATTTTATAGAGCACATATTCCTGAAGTGAACTAAACATCTGCTTGAAAATCAAGAATACGCTATCTACAGTTATGTGTAGGTTGCTTTTCACAATATGGCATGGTGTTTCTCATGAACGACTTTTTTTCTTCGCAAAGTTCCGTGGCTTGTCCGTTGCATTGGTCAAATCATGGTGATAGCCTTTAAAGAAAAGAACGCCTCACAAGTCATTCGTAAATCCAAATGGAATCAACGAAGTTAGAACGAGTATTGATATCAATAGGATTTATCATCCTCTTGGTTATTGGGTCATTTCTAGTCGGCTGGTATTTTACGCTACGCTCTATCTGGCCAACCCCTTCCCTTTCAACGTCGCTTAGAGACGTTCGAGCAATAATGGCTGGACATAAAGCGGGGTCAAGAAGCCAATTTTTCTATCGACCTGCTCAAAAAGTCGGGCCAAGAGAAGCATATAAACTTTACGATCTCGACGAAAAAGCATCAGGCTATATCGCATACCTAGGCTGGAGTCACGCCGATGGCATGTTCGCTGCATGGTTGATTGACAGCGATGGTAACCAACTTAACAAGTGGTTGGTTGAAAAAGAAGATTATGGTTTGAAACAACACGCACAAGAGAGACCACTGCCGCACGGACTTACCATGCATCCAGATGGCAGTGTGGTTGTAAACTTCAATAGAGGGGTAGAAGGTATCGTGAGCCTAGATCGCTGTGACAACGTCAATTGGAAGGTGGAGGGCAATTTCCATCACCCAACGACGAAGGACGACGAAGGCCACATATGGAGCTGGAGAGGTAAAGAGCACGAATACGATTTGCGTCAATTTTTAGTCAGACTTGATTGGGAATCCGGCGAAGTGCTTGAAGAAATCAGTCTTGAAGACATTGTCAAAGCAAATCCAACCTTCTTCACACTGCCTATACAGTATGAGATCCCAGCGCCTCAAAATCGAGACGCGTTTTTGACTAACGATCTTTTTCACCCAAATGAAATAGAAGCACTTCCGTCTCACCTAGCGCCCGCTTTTCCTATGTTTGAAGAGGGAGATCTTCTTATTAGTTTGCGCAACATCAACATGGTTGCGGTGATAAGTCGTGAAACTTATGAAGTAAAATGGGCAAAGTATGGTCCTTGGGTATGGCAACACGACCCCGATTTTCGTGGTGATGGAAGAATTCACGTATTTAATAATGCACCGAAACGAGAGCACACAAACATTATAGCTGTAGATCCAAGTACCAACGCGGTTGAAGTGATGCATGACAATTCAGCCACAGACTATTTCACACGTGTGATGGGCGCACATCAAGTCATTGACGACAATGCCAATACACTCGTTATTTCAACATTAGAAGGCCGTATTCTTGAGCTCAAACCTGACGGAACGCTTGTGCGAGAGATAATAAATATCGCGACTGACAGCCACAATGGTATTATTACTAACGCTGTCTGGTTACCGAATAACTTTTTTAATTCGTCACCGGTATGTTCGTAGAAATGTATTAGTCGCAGTGTAGTTGCAGTGACTTTCTATCCTTACCTAACAATTTCTATGAGGAAAGATAATGAAAACCTCTTCAAATATTTTTCGAACTTTCGTTTTAGTCTTTTTTTTGGCACTTAACTCATTGCCAGCATTTGCATACATAGGTCCAGGTGCAGGGATTGGCGGAATAGTTGTACTTGTTGCGCTGGTGGTTGGTATTTTGATGCTTGGCGTAGGGTTAATTTATTTCCCTTTAAAGCGCAGA
>JBCDMA010000139.1:0-9995 GCA_038744645.1 Pseudomonadota bacterium
CCCAATTTCAAAAGATTGGGAAATCATCAATCGTTCAGGTAAAACAATGAGTCCTCGCACAACACTCAGCTTTTTATTTATTCTTTTCGCATTAGTTTGTTTACCCTTTCACGCAGCAAGCAATCCCGCACATTTTAGTCGGCTTCCGGCTTTTGAAGAAGTCAAATTATCGCCAAATGGGAAACGCATTGTATTTGTCGAAAACGTTCAATCCGCCGAGCTTTCTGTACTGTCTTTCATCGATGTAGAGGAAGGTAAAAGAAAGCATCTGCTTCGGTCCGACAATACGAAGGTCAAAATCAACTGGTTCCGATGGAAAACGGACGACATTTTAATGGTCAGTGCTCGCTTTGAATCAAAGAGAAATACCGTCCGCTTTTATCAAACCAGGCTTTACAGTATCGATGTAACACAAGACAAAATTGAGCTAAAGCTCATGCTGAAGAATCGAAATAACAACCCCTACAGTCAGTTTCAAGACTCAGTGGTCCATTGGTTGCCAGATGATCCCAAGCATATTTTAATGGAGGCAGACCTTAAAGTTGACAATCTTCCCGATGTGTATCGGGTGAACGTAAAAACAGGAAAAACCAAACGCGTCGAGCGTGGGAAACGCGCAATTAGAAGTTGGATAGCCGATCGCCAAGGCGTTGTTAGGATTGGTCTTGCACGCAACTACGATAACGGTCGCATCACCTATTTTTATCGCAGTTCCGAAGATGACAAGTTTGAAGAACTCTTTGAATACTATCTTTTTAAAGATAAACCAATAACCGTTTTGGGTTTCGATTTGGACCCAAATCAACTGTATTACCTTAAATACGACGGCAACTACCAAGCACTCTATCGTATGGATTTGCAAACACGACAGTCCATTCAGCTATTAAAACATGACAATTATGATGTAAGCGGCGGTCTTATTGTTTCTCCTTTAAATCAAGACGTAATTGGGATTTATGACGCTCACTCACCTTTCGCTCGATTCTACTTTGAAGACAAAAGCTACATGTTTCATAGGTCGTTGGAGAAGGCAATCCCAGAGAGAAAAAACTACGTACGAAGCAGAAGCACTGATGAGATGTATTATATCTTGTACAGCGAATCCGATAGTTCGCCCGGCATGTATTTCTACGGAAATAGAAACGATAAATCGTTGGAACTATTATTCACGACGTATCCAGAATTGCGGCAAATTGAGCTGCCTAAACACAAATCAGTCTCATACACTGCACGGGACGGCATGGAGATAGAAGGTTATCTTACGCTACCACTGGTAGGTGAAGCGCCCTACCCAACCATTATTCATCCGCATGGCGGTCCGGGTGCCCGTGATTATAAAGGTTTCGATCCCTGGGTCGCCTATCTAGTGCATAAAGGCTACGCCGTCATGAGACCGAACTTCCGTGGTTCAACAGGTTTCGGTTGTGAATTTGCCCAAGCACAAATGGGACGCTGGGGCTTAGAAATGCAAGATGATATTACTGATGCAGCGCAATTCCTTTTTGATAAAGGCATTGCAGATGAAAATAGAATATGCATTTTTGGCGCGTCTTATGGTGGGTATGCAGCGAAAATGGCCACGGTTAAAACACCTGATTTGTTTACTTGCGCCGTAAGCTTCGCTGGCGTGGGCGATCTTCGACGACTCAAACGTCAACAACGTAAATTTCTGGGGGGCGATTTATCCGTTGATGAACAACTGGGTGAAGAATCAAAAGACCTCAAAAACCGTTCTCCAATTACGCACGCGGCTAAAATCAAAACGCCGATGCTGATTATGCATGGCAGTGACGATTCAGTCGTTCGCGTGCAACAATCAAGAGACTTTGTCGAAGAATTGGAAGATTTAGAAAAGGACGTAAGATATGTCGAGTTTGAGCAAGGCGACCACTATCTTTCTATCCAAGCAAATCGCGATATGTTCTTCAGTGAATTAGATACCTTTTTGACAAAGCATCTCGGCAAAGTTGAGCCCAATATTCAAGTTTCGAGCAGCGAATAGTTAACCTTGTTCAGTTGAGTGTTGTAGAAAACCATTGCACAGTTTGTTCAAGTACGCGCTGGTCATATGATGTGTTTGGATCGAATACATTAAAGATATGATCTGCGCCTGAAATGTAGCGGGCTTCTTCAAGCGCATCCGATGCACGACTAAGAATCATTTTATCAATGTCCTGCAGATAGTCTTCAGTACCTCGGATAGTCAATAGCGCGCCCGTATATTCGTCAAACGCAGGGAAAATGTCGCTGACGAAAAAACCTTCGTAATGTTTTTTGGTTACGGTCAAGTCCACCCATTCATTCAATATGACTTTACCATATTGTAAGACGTGATCTCGCTGAGCGGGAGTCAATAAGTTATTTACCACTTCTGACGGATTACCTGCTGAGGACCACAATACCAGGCTATCGATGTCTTTCGCTTTTTTGCCCACAAGTGCGATCGCGGTGGACCCGCCCAAACTAAACCCAACCACACCAAGTGGATTCTCAGGATATTGCATTTGCAGAAATTCAAATCCCGTAAAGGCATCTTCGACACGCGATGAAAATGTACTTGTTAGCGTATAGCCACTCTCGGCTTGCTCGCTTTCACCGCGAATGTTTACGCGCAGTGAAGCAATATTGCGATCCGCAAGCGTCTTAGCTAGTCGCTTATACATGTCGCCGACCTCATCCATTTGGCCTGCCCAACCATGGATCATCAAAACCGCCGCTTTTGGCGCATGTGTCGTTTTGTAATGTGTCGCTATCACATTATTTTTAAGCAGTATCCGTTCTTCCAGTGCCAAGCTGTTGGAAGAAAAAAATAATGATAAAACAGCAATATAGAATAATCTAATGTCAATAATTAAAGGACGCATTTACTTTTGATCTACTTACAAGTAATTACAACTTAGTACGTCTAAATGCACTCATGTGCGCTATCAGTTGTAGATTCATTGCTCGAAAGGCATTTTATCCTTGTATATATCCCAGTTTTCTACAATGTCATCAACTACAGTGCTACCGACGATATACGCAGATTCTAGTGCGCCTCTCATTCCCGCGTAACCATTCTCGCCACTTTCGAGGATGAGGTTCTCCAGAGGCGTCAATCCAGGCGGCTGCATAGAATAGTTGCTCCCCGTTCTCAGCACCATAAAGCGGTTTTTGTCAACTTTACCAATAGTGTGTAAATACACCATTGATTGATAGCTTCCCGTATCTTCCATCCCGGAACTGACAAAGTTCCCCTCACCTCCTGTCCAATAATGTACCCAAGTGTTTGCCCACTGATTCAACTGATCACCATGCCAAAAAGTAGACGCTGCTAACTGGTCACCTTTTAGCACAAACGGTGGTTTCTGCGCATTTGGATATCCTTTGTACTTTGAACGCAACGCTGCCATTTCTGGGTAATCGGGTAGTTCTACATCTTTTGTTAATTTATATGCCCAATCAACAAGTTCCGCATTCAGCTGATATACCTCACCGTTAGTAGACTGTCCATGCCGGTTGAGTTGACTAAGATCGATAGTACTGTCGTCTTTAAGCGGCTGAACATCAAATAAAGGGAAATAACCTGTCGACCATGATGATGGGATTTCTCTGGCATCAATCTGGTGAGCCAAGTCGCCATCCACTAACCAGCTTGCCCAAGCAGCAGAGCCTATGGATGCATCCGCTGGATCGAAACCCGCGATCCCCGCGACTAACCAATAGGCGTTAGTTAAATCAAACCTAGGATCTAAACCAAGCGCCATAATAGCAGCAGCAGCTTTTGCTGTACCCATGCCTGTTACAATGCCCATGACACCAGTATCAGTATTTAGACAAATTTCATGATGAGACACGTCAAACGACAAACAGTCATCTAGCTTTTGGTTGGCTTTCCAGAGCTGAAACTCCCCCGGTTTATCACCTTCATCTTCGCCAATTTCAAACATCGTTACGACGACGACTTTTATTTCTATTTTCTCAGACGGTACGGGTGTGTATGAAGAATCTGGTGAATAACACCCGACCAACGAGCTCATTAACATAGTGAATAAAAGAAACCGAATACTCTTCTTCACGCCTTTCTTTTCCTTATAAAAAAGGGAAATATGTCACCATATTCCCCTTACCCAAATTAAACTAAATCCAATGCTTAGAAGATGTAACTGAATTTAGCCTGATAGTGTCTTGGCAATTCAGGTAGCACGATTTGTGCACCAAACAAGTCTGGGAAGTTCGCTCTGAAATACGTCTCATCAGTTGCGTTTTTAATGTTTAGACTCGCCGTCCACGACTCTGCCTCATAGGATACACCAAGGTTGACTAAGGTATAGGATGGCAGTTCAACAACTTGAGAGAATCCTGAGAACGTCTCATCTGCCCTAATTACACTTGCGTTCGCCGCATAACCATTTTGAAAGTCATAGGTGGCAGTTAACGTATAAATGTTTTCAGGGATACCAGCTTTTCTTGCGTCATCTTTGTCTTCAACAAGGTTTAATCCGATCACAGCGCCGCCATAAAGCAATGATGGGTCGGTGACATTTGGTAAGTCCTCAACACCGAAGAAACCAAATTGGTTACCGTTTTCTAAAGCTGTAAGGTTAAATACTTTGAGGTTTGTATACCCCGCACCTACAACAAGGTTTTCGTTAACTACCCAACGCAATTCGAATTCAACGCCTTCGTTTTCGGTCGTTGAATTGGTTACGATTGCTTGCGCGTTAAAATCTGTTCTCTCTTGCTCATAAACAGACAATGCAAAATAAAGGGTGTCGTCTAGGAACGAACCCTTGATACCATATTCAAACAATTCAGAAGTATCAAAAGCACCGTCTCTAACCTGCCCAACGCCAATTTCTGCGCCCTGACCTGCTACGAGTGTAGACTGCTCAGCTGCAGTTATGTATGGAATAAGACCAAACGGCGTTTTATATGAAATACTGGTATTCCATGATGTACCGTCAAAAGTTTCTTCAACTGTTTCTACAGGTCCCGGCGTTAGAAGAAGATCGCCTCGCGACGTTGTCTCGACGTCAATCTCATCATAGCGCACACCTAATACAATGTTTAATCCCATATCCCAGGTAATATCTGTAAGTACAGCAATACCCAAGTTGGTGTAATCACCGTCATCAAAATTGTCATAGTCTCGGCCAATGCGCGTCGCAAGCAAACGACGATCAAGTGCTGTTGACGGACCTGTTAAGTCACGGCGGTCGAAGTATTCATTGGTAAAGTCATCACCATGTAAAAAGTCAGTATGGCGAATTGAAGGTGAAATCTGGAACTGAGCAAGCAACGAATCGGTCTCTATCTCAGTCGCGAAAATCAATTTGTTTTCAAATACCCAGCTGTCGTGGAACTGAGAAAAACCATATGCGTTTTCATTTAGGTTGTCGTATGCTTCGTAAAACATCTGGTTGGTGATTTCCCAGTTGTCGGTGACATAAATGATGTCGAAATATAAAGTTTCGACTGTGTTTTCGAGCGTATCATCCGGTGCTACCAACACTTGATTACGGCCCAAAGTAGTCGTACCCGGGTTTTCAAGTGCTAGTATCGGGTCAAAAAAGTCATTGGTAATTCTCTCTGGGAACAAGCCAAAGTCAGCATTGTTAAAAATGAACGGATTAATTCCATCTCTTACCAAATTGTATTCTTGGTGGGAGATAGAACCATCACCATCGAGATCTAGTGGCTGCGCAGTACCTGTAACATATGTTCCGTTATCAATGAGGTCTTGACTTAAACGGTTCCATCCTGCGACCTGGTTACCGTCGTATTCGTGATACATCCCGCCGAACTCGATTCTCAAGTTGTCGTTAATATCAACGTCGAATGATGCCTGAAGTATTGTTTGGTCAGTTGCGGTATCATCATAAAAACTACCGGAGTTTTCGACTTCACCGTAGAGGTAATAGCCCATGCTCTTACCCGCGACTTCAGCTGGGCCGCCCACTTCTGCAGTAATGACGCTCTTGTCCCAAGTACCCAACGTATAGGAAAATCCGCCCACGTTTTCTTCAAGATATTGCCCACTGCTAGCACGGGCAGATTTTGGAATGAAGTTTAAATAACCGCCTATTTTAGCAGGGCCATAAATGGGGGAAGCTGGGCCACGAACGATATCAATCCTGCTGGAAGCACCGATAGGTGTTGGATAGTTGCCCGGATTATCTAGACGCTTAACCCCTCTGAAATATGTCTCACCCGGTGTACCACGAACATCCAAAGAACCTGCAACACCGAAGAATGATTGGGTAAATGTACCTGGGGCGAATGCAACCAATTCGTCAATATCACTTACGCTGAAACGCGTGAGCTGCTCCAAACTGATAGTAGATGCTGACCGTGGAGTATCCAAAATAGACTTGCCAAACCCGAACACGGACTCAACGTCTTGACCGGGTAAACTACCTAATGACCCTTTTACTTCGATGCGTTCAGTTTCTTCTTCTGGCGCTGGTTCTTCAACGGCCTCTTCTTGTGCCTTAACTTGGACACTTACGGAGGCGCTCAATGATAGTGCAACGGCCATTGCAATTGGCGTGGATGTGAGGTTTTTTATGCTCATGATGCTTCCCTGAGTTTTTTTATTTTTGTTTCACACGGCAGCCTATTTTAACTGTGACTTTGCCGTATGTATTATTCTGATTTATCTATGTTTTTACCTATAGAAAGGGCGAGTAACAAATGAATTTCTATGGCTGCATAGTCAGATTGGTTTGTTGTTGCATGAAAGATGCCAAAATACTGACCGATTGGTCGGTTTTTTGACAATTAAGGGCGTAACAACTTGAATTTTAATTAATTTATATGTGAAGGAATGAGGCTGCGTTGCACAACAATAGTACATATTTGGATGTATTGCACCTTATCTTTGTACGATAATGGTGCATGAATAACTAAAAGAGGGCAAGCCCTCGAGACTCAATTTTCAATTTTTGACCAAGTTGAATACTTAGATTCAGGTCCTGCAGGTGCAAACACTTGCAATACCACAACTTCTTCATCGCCCGCTTGGAAACTCACTAAGGCATTCTTTTCCATAAACACTGTATCACCGGGATTTATTTCGTGCTTTGTCCCCTCTAATGTCATAGTACCGCTGCCTGACAAGAAGTGCAGGTACTCGGCCGTGCTGTCTCTGTGTTCGGGTACTTTCCCACCTGCAGGGATAGTGAGCTTCGCCATGAATATATTGGCATCTAGCGCGTCATCTGCGCGATGTATTACCTCTACAGACGCACCTTTTTCATGTTGATACGTTATTCCATCACCCTCAGTGACGATTTGATTGCCTGATACTGCAAATGCGGCTGCGCTGAGCAATAAAAAAATACTAGGCCTCTTCAAAAGACTCTCCTTGTAAAAGTTAAATGTTGAAACGACCATTCACAGTATAGCCAAGATAACCGTTTCTATTGGTCAATATAATGAATCGCAAAAAATAAGGAGGAAGGAATTACTTTTCAGAAAGTGAGTGAATCAATCATGCTGCGGTAACCAATAAAACATTGCCTCCAGTTTTGGAGCCACGATGAATTCATCACATCATTCAGAAGCGAAGGAAACCACTTTGTTACGCCCATCTTCTTTCGCCTTATATAACGCATCGTCTGCGCGCGCTAACGTTTCTTTAATTGATTCGCCTGGGCGATAACTTGTTACGCCAATGGAGATGCTAATCGATTTATCTTCCGGCAATTGAGAGAAGGATAGGTCTTTTACCAATTTGCGCATTTTTTCTGCTTTATGGATCGCTCCTTCAAGCGAGGTTTCAGGCAAAATCATCAAAAATTCTTCACCGCCATACCGACCAAAACAGTCTATTGACCTAGATTCTTTTACCAACGCTTGCGCTGTATTTTTAAGGACCTCATCGCCAGCCAAATGGCCATGGGTATCATTGACCTTTTTGAAAAAATCAATATCCAGTAGACAGACAGAATATGCTGTGCCTTTTCTTTCACTGCGTTTTGTTTCTTCATCTATCCGTTGCATGAGAAAACGTCGATTATTGACACCAGTTAGTTCATCAATGTTTAAAAGCTCGCCGATGCGATCGACTGCTTTATTTAGTTCGTTGTTCTTGCGTTTCAAGGACGCCCGAAGATTACTGATAAACCCACCAATTAATGCCATTTGCAGCACAACAATGAGATAAACAGCGGCTTGTATTACCTCGGAATCAAAATTGATGAATCCCTCTTTAAAATAAATCAAAGAACAAATCAAAACGACATAACTCAGCAGAAAGACAAGCCCAACGCGAATAAAGCGCCGAGTGTCTAAATCAAGGATGCCATAGCACAAGGGAATAATAGCAATCAAGAACAGCGCACTGCGCGCTTGATTGTCTTCAATAAAATACAATACATATATCGCAGGCAAAACGGAGCATATGATCTGCCATTCGGTCAGATTATGATCTTTAAGCTTTAGATTCCAACCCAGATGAAAAGCCAAGTAGAAGCCACCATTAATCAGAAAGGTAGCAATGAGAAAATGTAACGTATATTGGAAATCCAATATGCCATTAAAGTAACAAATCATTAGGCATGTGTAAGTAAATAGGTAAGAGCCTATTGTCATTAACACACGTCGTTTTCGTACAGCTTGATTTTGTTTTACGCGATCGCGCGCATCATTCTGTATTGCGTTCATTTGCCGAATTGTTGTTTTTATTAATTCGTCGAATTTAGCTGGTTGGTGTTTATATCATGAATTCTGGTCTTGTTTTAGACCCTAAGACTATAAAAACATTGAAAAATCAAAAATCAAGTGTCTTCGCCGCAATTCAAAAAAGTGAAATTTTCCTATGTCTTTGACATTTTGATCCGTCCAGACATAGGAAATGGTGTCAGTGACTTGGATCGGATGAGCTATCCAGTGCGAATGCATATGCAAACAAAGTTGGATCGTAATACTCTCGAAAAAGACTAATCTTGCCATCCTCAATTTGAAACAATCCAGCATACGTTTGCTCATATTTGCGCCCTGTTGTGAGCACATCAACACTACCGGTATATTCAACGAAGATGGTATTGGCATCTCTCATTGGATAAAACCGCAGATTATCCGTAAAGTTGGCGTCTCCACTCATCTCAGGCCACTTTGCATAGTGTGCAATCAGGTTTTCTTTGCCAATGACGCGCTTGGGAAACCCTTCTGGTGAGAAGGGCATATCTTGCACAGCATCTTCACTCCATACATCAGAAAAAGCGTCCATGTCTTTTTGCTCAAGCGCGACTAAGAAATCGGTAACCACGGCCCGAGCTTGCCTTTCTCTTAAATAGGTAGACGGATTGGCAGCAGCGTTTTCAATCGCAGCAGAAAATACATCGCGTGTTCCCGTTTCGCTTTCCACGTTGAATTGGTGATAAACAATTCTCCATTGACCATCTTGCTTAATCAATTCATAACGATAATTCCCACTGACTTGCCAGTTCATGTTATTGACGAAGTGATCGGCGATGACATTCGCAGTGACTGTCGCGATTTGACGCTCAGAACCCTGTTTATCCGAGTCGGAAAAAACGACCTTAATGTCACTAATAGCATGATGCGTGACATCAAAACCTGGCAAGACACTTGCCCATTCGGTCATGAGTTTCTCAGCACTTTTTAAACTGGTTTTTTCGCCAGAAAGGGAAGAGTAATCGACCATGACTTCTTCAGCATACAATGCTTGTAACGCTGCAAAATCACCTGCATCCGCGAGCGATCCAACCTGTTTAACGGTATTGATGACCTGCAATCTATCCACTGCATTAGCATCATCTTTCATCGCGTTTTGTTCTTTGGACAAAGCCGCTCCATTGATCACTATCGCCATAATCGTTCCTGTGAGTATCTGTCTAAACATTACGTTAGCCTCTGAAATCTTTATGTTTGGTTGAGATGGCGTCAGTCAGATTTAAAACTTACGAGAAAATCCTGATTAACGCCCATCGAATTAAAATGCAGCAGAAAAATGCTCGTCTATTAGCGTCACTGAGGTTGTGATAACG
>JBCDMA010000140.1:0-9989 GCA_038744645.1 Pseudomonadota bacterium
CACATCAAACGCAAGTTCTACACCGGCTTTGATACAAGCGACAAGATAGATACCGTTGTCGAAAAATTCTTGGTCATCAATTTTTCCGTCATAGACAGGTGCAGTTTCGAATCCTGTTTGACCTGTTTCTTCACGCCATGTGAGCAAATTGATGTCATCGTTTGCCCAGTCTTCCATCATAGTGCTAGAAAAAACGCCGCTTAAGATATCATCCTGATGCTTTTCGAACAGCGGTCTAAATAAGGTTTTTAATTCTTCAGAAAGGGTATGTGCGGCAAGTTTCGCTGGGTTAGACAGGCGATCCATCATATGCGTGACACCGCCAATCTTTAATGCTTCAGTAATAGCTTCAAGACCATATTGAATGAGCGCTGCGGCATAATCTGGTGCAATGCCATCGGCTACCATCTTTTCATAACCGGTGACAGCGGCAGCCTGTTGCATACCACAAAGGATAGTTTGCTCACCCATAAGATCAGATTTTACTTCTGCGACAAAAGAGCTTTCTAACACACCTGCACGATCTCCGCCGGTGGCACTCGCAAGTGCTTTTGCAATATCCCAACCCTTGTTTTCAGGGTCGTTTTCTGGATGCACAGCAATCAGTGTTGGTACACCAAATCCGCGTTTGTACTCTTCGCGTACTTCAGTACCAGGGCATTTTGGTGCACACATAACTACAGTAATGTCGCTTCGTATTTGCTGGCCTTCTTCAACAATATTAAACCCATGAGAATAACCTAGCGCTGCGCCTTCTTTCATCAGCGGCATTACTGCTTCAACAACGCTTGAATGCTGCTTATCAGGCGTTAGGTTGTAGACAAAATCGGCCGTAGGAATGAGCTGCTCATAGGTACCAACGGTAAAACCGTTGCCAGATGCGCGTTGAAATGAAGCTCGCTTTTCGTCAATCGCTGCTTGTCGCAAGGCATAGCTTACATCTAGCCCTGAATCACGCATGTTCAAACCTTGGTTGAGACCTTGTGCGCCGCAGCCAACAATTACGATCTTTTTCCCGATTAATGCGTTGCAACCATCGTCAAACTCTGATCTTGCCATAAAGCGGCACTGACCAAGTTGTTCTCTTTGTTTACGAAATGGAAGACTGTTGAAATAATTCGCCATGGTGCGACATCCGTTTGTTGTGTGTGCTTATTAATAGCAGGCATACTAGGGGAAAACAAATGTTGTTTAAATTGAATTAATTGAAATATAATATTTCATATTGTGAAATTTTGAACCTGTCACATGGACATCCGGTCGCTGAGATTATTTCAACATCTTGCCAACTCATTGCATTTTTCAAACACGGCAGATGCAATGTACGTTTCACCCCCCACACTGTCTAGAATTATTACGCGACTCGAAGAAGAGACAAAGAGTCAACTATTCGTTAGAAATAACAGGAGCGTAAAACTCACCAACGCAGGCCGGCTGTTATTGGCATTTGCAGATAGCGTGCTGTACGAATACGCTGAGCTAAAACAACAGCTGGACAATGTGTCTGATAAAATCAGCGGCGAGCTTAACGTTTACTGCTCTGTTACGGCCAGTCAAAGCTATCTTCCGGAGATCCTGGATAAGCTCAGAGAACAATACCCGCTGGTAGATATTCAATTGGAAACAGGCGACCACAGTCTCGCGTTCGAACGTGTACAAAATCGACAGGCCGATTTGGCATTAGCGATATACAATGCGGAATTTCCACAACATGTGCAGTTTCAACAAATCGATGTTGTGCCGCTCACACTGGTCGTGCCGAAAAACCTGAATATTGAGAGTGTCGAAAGTGTTGATTGGCAGCAAACAAAGGTGATATTACCGGCCAGAGATCCAGCGAAGCGCATTGTCAATCAATGGTTTGTTAAACGCGAAATACGCCCCATTGCGTATGCCAAAGTCTCGGGTAATGAGGCGATTGTAACCATGGTGTCCTTGGGGTTTGGTGTAGGTTTTGTTCCGAACATTGTGTTGCAAAATTCGGTGGTGAAATCAAAGGTAAAATCGCTTGCAGTGAGTGACATTGAAGCATACCGGCTTGGTATCTGCTATCTCAAAGAGCGTGCAAAGGAACCCTTGCTGAGAAGTATCAGTCAACTGTTTGTGCACTCATCAAATGAGCGGCTAATCTGAGATGTAGACAACAAATTATGTCCAACGTTTTATCATTGCTCCGTTCACAGTTTATGGACTGCAAGACAACTTATCTCAGGTATAAATGCAAATGAGTCTGATTTAGCTTGACAATTCAATAAACCCATCTTGTAATTGAGCGCAAATAAAAAGCAAGTAGTTGTTTTAACATCGCGAAAATAAGATTAATAAAAGCCATTTATGATAGTCATCGCTTTCAAAGGACTCAAATGATATTGCCTGTGGCGCATGCTTTATCCTTTGGCCATAAACATCGCTTTTCAGCTTGAACATAGACCTCTGCTGCGCTTCGCGCCAACAAATTTTTCTCAAATGACGGATACATATGGATTTAAATAATCAAAAAGTCGACTCTGTAATGTCGACAAGACTGTGGGGTAAACGTCCGCGGAGTCTGGGCGGTAATGCCAAAAGAGGCGTTCACGGAGATAGTGTTTTTGGTGACTTTGTCGTTTTGCAATGCGATGGGATAGTAGGGATTGGTCCATCGTCAGCGACTAAGGAAGATGCGGAAGCGCTCATGCAAAAACCAATGAGAGAGCTGTTTCTTTCCAATTATCGCGTAGTGCCGCAGTTTCGCATGTTTGAATACCCGCTTCTGGATTGGTTAGGCAAGAAAATGAATTGTCCAGTTTGGAAGTTTTTTGCACGCGAAGAATCAACACCGGATGCAGGTGTGCCCGCGTATGCAAGTTCTATATACTTTGACGACTTAGAAGCGGATTCGCCACAAAGAGGTATTCAGCAGCTATGCGACAATGCCAAGCACGATTGGGAAGCCGGGCATCGTGCGTTTAAAATAAAAGTTGGTAGGGGAGCATACCAAATGGAGCTCCTGCAAGGGCTCAAACGCGATATCGATGTTATCTGTGCAATCAGGGAAACGGTTGGGCCGGATGCAGGGTTAATGATTGATGCAAATAATGGGTACAATATAAATCTCGCGAAGACTTTACTAACAGAAACTGCTGCATGCAATCTGCAGTTTTTCGAAGAACCATTCCATGAAGATATACAAGTAACCCCTAAATTTAGAGACTGGATTAAGGAGGAGGATCTTGGCGTTCTTCTCGCCGATGGGGAAGGTAAACGTTCGCCGGATGTCATTCCACTCGCACTCAAAGGTGCCATTGACATTCTCCAATTAGACATACGCTGGCATGGCTTCAATAACCTGCTAGACCTCGAAGATGAATTAGAGGGATCTAACGTCATACAATCACCGCACAATTACCCTGGATGCTACGGCAACTATGCAACCGCGCAAATAGCACCTGCAATCAGTCGCTTTATGTACATTGAGTGGGATGAAGTTTCCTTTCCTGCGCTAGACGTCTCAGGATATTCATTGAAAGACGGCCGATGCTTTGTTCCAGATATGCCAGGTATGGGCATCAATATGGACATGGATTTATTTGGGCGAGAAATGATGAAAAATGGATGGAGCATAAGTACATGACGACTCGAAAATTAATCCTCCAAGATCCAAAAGAAAATGAAAAGTTTGAGCAAACATGCCAACGCAAGGTAGACAAATCGCTGACTTTGATTGAAGAGCAGGGTTTTCTTGAGTATACCGGTGAATACGGGCCTGAGATAACAACCTTTATCCCCTTCGTAGCGTGGCTAAAACAAGAAGGGTATTTATCAGGTAAAAAAATCGTTACCTATTCAGGAATGAAACCCTACTATTTCTTTTTAGCGGATTCTGAGTATGAAGAAAAGGCTGAGTCTAGAAAGTATGTCCCAGAACCAGAACGATATTGGCCAAATAATCAAACAGGTACAGCCCGCGCGTGTCGTTGGCACCGATATCCTGATTTTCGAGAACACTACGCTAAGTCCGACTTGACATTTGACAAGCCTGTAATATTTATTCAAAACAAGTTTACTGTTGAATGGGATATTGGCCCGGTCCACTTTTTGCCCATTGCTCCACTTGACGAGCTATTGCACCTTACAAAGAACAGGTTCACCATTGTCTATAGTCGGCCTCGAAGTAGTTACAAGGGATACTCTTCAGATCGAAATCACCCTTGTGAATATCCTGACAGGCGTTTTACAGATCGTCATTCTCATGTTATTGATTTTGAGAAAGAGTGTGAAAGACAGGGAAGAAATTACAATCAGTTCAAATTAGAGATCTTAGCGAGGTCACAGATCTACGTCGGCGTTCAGGGCGGCTCAAGCCATGTTTTAGCTTGCTTTAAAAATAGCGTGTTGCTGTTACTTCATCAAGAACATGGAAATGGTCAAGAATACCCATTTGCCTATGCAAATGGTCCATATAAATATTTATCAGACCCCGCTCCGACTTTGCTCGTTGCACGCAATAATAAGGATTTTGCAGAGGCGGCGAGGTGTATTGGCAGGACAAAAGTAGACGACACGGGGATTCATGTCCCATTTACGAGGAAAATAATCACAAAATTAAGGATGTAAAATCGTGAAAAGGGCAAGCATTGATAGCCTTACCTGACTAACGTTAGCATAAAAAAGTAAGGCAGCTGATCTATCCGTTCCCTTGCCTTACGCGCTCATTCTCGTTTGTGGTAGAAAAGTTGAAACTGAATACTATGCTCAGTAGACCAAATCCGAGGATTAACATGGGGTACCAGCAGTAGGGCGTGACAGCAAGCGGCGATATACCCGCGATTGCCGCGGCGCTCAATAACTGTGCGCCATAGGGCACGATCCCCTGAAAACCACACGAAAACACATCCAACAGGCTAGCAGTGCGTCTGGGATCGATCCCATATTCCTCATTTAAATCTTTGGCAATGGGGCCTGCAGTCACGATGGCGATGGTGTTGTTTGCTGTAGATATATCCAGAAAACTAACTAGGCCAGCGATACTGAATTCTGCGCCTTTTTTTGATGTTACGCGCGTAGTGAGTCTGTCCATCAGCCAGGTCATCCCGCCATATCGCTGCATCAATGCAACAATACCTCCTATTGTGATAGCGATGATCGCAAGTTCCTGCATCCAACCAATGCCTTTTTGCGTGCTTTGTAGCATTGACAGTACAGTGAATTCACCTTGCAAAACGCCAATTGTCGCCGCTGTTGCGATGCCAATGGATAAAACTGCAATGACGTTGAAACCGCTTAGCGCCGCTACGATGATCACGATGTATGGCAGGACTTTTAATGGTTCATAGTTTGAAGATTGAATTGCATGTGTGCCGCTGACATCAACCATCAACAATAGGATCATAGTAATCAAAGAAGCTGGCACAGCAACGATCAAATTAACTTTAAATTTATCTGTCAGCTTTACGCCCTGACTCCGCGTTGCGGCAATGGTGGTATCAGACACAAAAGACAGGTTATCGCCGAACATAGCACCGCCGACAACGATACCCAATGCTAATGGAATGGGCACGCCAAGGCTCTCGGCAAGGCCTACGCCAATAGGGGATAACGCCGTAACAGTGCCCATTGAGGTGCCCATAGCAAATGCGATGAAGCAGCAGATTAAAAATAACCCGGGGAGAATCATGTCTGTAGGTACAAATTGCAGCGCTAAATTTACCGTGGCATCTCTTGCGCCTATATCTATGGTTAACGAGTAAAAAGCGCCTGCAAGTAAGAAGATAAATACCAGCAGAATGATGCTTTTTTCACCAGCGCCTTGGCAAAACAACTCAATCTTCTCAACGACAGGAAGCTCTTCATCCTTGGGATTGAGTAACAGCGCAAACCCAGCAGAAATGAAAAAAGCGATAAGGATTGGCATAGACGTGATAGTGCCAGTAATGACGGCAGTCACAATGACCAATGACACAAATAGGAGGATAGGCGACAACCCCCAGAAATTTGCCTTCACATGCTGCACTAGCACTCACTCATTGCTGGAAGTGCTCTTGCTAACAGGGTTCTTACTGGCAGGGTTCTTACTAGCAGAAAGCGCAATCTGATTGCCTTCAGTGTCTTTGAATTCAGCCACCCAAAAGTCGCCAACGTCAGTTTTGGAGTAGGCGATTTTACCGCCAGAGGAAGTAGCTCTAGCCAATGTTTCGTCTATGTTTTCAACAAAGAAATAGATTCGTGGGCCTGTTAGGGAGGGCACGTAACTGTCGCCTTTTGCAAGCGCGCCCGATATTCCTTCTCCTTTGTCATCGAACGGAAAAAGTGCCATTTCGTAGCCGTCGATGACGGTTCGTTCAAGCGTTGTTTGAAAAACCGCTTCATAGAAGCGAATCGCTCGTTCCATTTCCGTAACGGGCAATTCAAAATAAGATACTGGATTTTGAGCCACTGGTTGACGCTCTCCGATGTCTTCAGTTTTTTTTAAGGCACATGAAGCCACACATAATATTGCCAATACAACGGTCAATATTCTAGCGAGGATACTTAACGACATTGCGCGACCTGGCATAGCCTTCTATTCCAATAGCTGTATTCTCTACGACCTGTTCTCTCTACGATAAATGCACCAGTCATAGTTCAACATTTTGTTTCTACTAAAAACAATCACGCTCCATAACTCACTTTACACTATGGTAAACGCGCCAAATAAATTAGCTAAAACATTGTTCTAACTCAAAAAGTAAGCTTAGAAGACTTTGATTGCGGGTTAAAAATCAATATCATTGCGGCGCTGTTTGTTCTTTGTAATTATTTCATGGCAACTATGCCTAAGAGGGAATTGGTGAAATGCAAATTCAGAAAAGACACATCTCGTTCGTCTCCGTATTTTTAATTTTGTTTACCTCTTCCACTGACGCTCAAACCCGCAGCGCTGATGAAATAGATGATCCTGACACAAATTCTGTCGAAGTTATTTCCGTCACCACCAATCGAGCGGAACAAGTATTAACTGACGTTAATGCAAGTGTCTCTGTGGTTACTGGTGATTTAATAGATCAAATCAATGCGCAACACATTCAGCAAGTCTTGGTCAATGTGCCGGGTACCTGGATCAGCAGAAACAATGGTCAAGAGCATTTGACGGCTATTCGGTCGCCCGTATTAACGGGGCCTGGAAGCTGTGGAGAGTTCCTGATGGCGCTCGATGGTATTTCTTTGCGTGCGCCTGGATTTTGTAACGTCAATCAGTTATTTGATGCAAATACCGAACAGGCGGGGCAAATTGAAGTGCTCAGAGGGCCTGCAAGCACACTTTATGGTACCAATGCCATGCACGGCGTCATAAACATCATTTCACCCAATGCTCGAAGCGAAAACCAAAGCCAAATGCTTGAATTGACAGCTGGCAGCTACGATTTTTATAAACTTGAGACAGACAACCATTGGCAGTTCGGCGACACCGATGCAAGGCTGCTAGCCAATGTGACAGACAATGGGGCTTATATATCCGAAAGTGGTTACGAACAGCAGAAATTGACGCTTGTTTTTGAATCCATGATTGGCAACTGGCAAAACAAGACGGTGATCGATGCCGCCCACTTGAATCAAGAGACGGCCGGATTTGTTGAAGGATTTGAAATCTTCAGAGACCAAGATGCGCGCCGTATCAATCCCAACCCAGAGGCGTTTAGAGATGCTGCCTCGTTGCGAGCATATAGTCGATTTGAGCGCGACGACTGGTCAATTACACCCTATCTGCGTTGGAATGACATGACGTTTTTGCAGCATTTTCTACCCTGGCAAGCACTGGAGGAAAATGGTCATAAAAGTTTGGGTGTGCAGGTACAGAAAACCTTTGAAGGGTTGGGTGCAACGTGGGTGAGTGGTGTTGATATTGACTATACAGATGCGTTTTTAGAAGAAACCCAAGAAGCGCCCTTTTCTCCGACTATCCCTGCGGGCGATCACTATGATTACGATGTGAAATCACTGCAAATAGGAGGCTTCCTTCAAGGCGAATGGGATTGGGATGCTTGGCAGCTCACAGTTGGCGCGCGACTGGAACAAGTCCGATATGATTATGATAACAACCTAACAACGGGTACGCCTTGCGGCGACGAAGTCTCTGTTTGCCGGTTTTCTAGGCCTGAATCTCAATCCGTTGATTTTGAAAACGTTTCGCCGAGTGCTACTTTGGCCAATCAACTAAATGACAACAATCGCGTGTACTTCAAGTATTCTCAAGGCTTTCGTGCGCCTCAGGCAACCGAACTTTTTCGTTTACAAAACAATCAGTTAGTTGTCGATATTAACGAGGTCAGTATGGATGCTGTCGAACTTGGATGGTCCTATTTTTCAGATGGTTTGACCCTACAAGCGTCAATTTATGACATGAATAAAGAAGATGTCATTATTCGGGACACTGAACGTCAAGTCGTGATTGGTGGAGAAACGTCGCATCAAGGCGTTGAACTAAGTGCCCAATGGCGCGTTACCGAGCAGCTCGATTTGCAAGGTGCGTTGACATTTCAACGGCATGAATATGAAAACGATATTCAAATATCAAGGCAGTCTATTGCAGGAAATAGAATTGATACAGCACCGGACAGAATGGCGAGCCTCAGGCTAAACTATCAAGCGTCGGAGAAGGCCTCGGCGTTTTTCAGTTTTCAATATTTAGATGAGTACTACTTAAATCCTGAGAATACTGCTGAATACGATGGTCATGAATTGCTCGATGTCGGACTAAAGTACCGCTTTTCAGACGAACTCACTGTTCAAGCCACTATTTTTAATGCGCTAGACGAAGACTATGCTGAAAGAGCGGATTTTGCATTTGGTGAATACCGATATTTTATTGGCTTACCAAGGCGTGTATTTGTCAATTTACAGTACCTCTACTAGTGGCAATTTCTCTTGCCCTAAAATAAGTGTGCAATCTTCTAATCGCAACTCTCGTATATTGATATCAGGCATCAGATACTAGGGTGAAGCCTTCGTCCAACCAGCCAGTAACACCGCCAATCATCTTTTTGACGGGTCGTCCTAACTTGGCGAGTTTTATTGCTGCTTTTTCGGTTGCATTGCAATGCGGTCCCGCGCAGTAAACAACAAATACAGTGTCTTCAGGGTATTTCTTAAGTGTTTCTGCATTTATCGTCGTATACGGGAAAAGCGTTGCGCCTTCGATGTATCCTTTTTTAGCGGTGTCTAGCCCTCTGACATCCAACAACACGAAGTCAAACAGGTCATTGTTCATAGCATAGTGGACATCCCAACAATCCGTCTCAAATTTCAATAATGATTGGAAATACACCAAAGCTTCATCGCTTGGAGCGGGCTTTGGTATTATGACTGAAGAATACATATTCATTCCTTTTGTTCATCGTAATGCGTTTTCTTTCAGCACATTATTGACGTGAAAAAGTGTTTTTAATATTGTCTAAATAGACTACTATCGATAACATATAGACACATAGCCATAAAGCGAGCGAATGATGCGAGTAATCATTTTAATTTTGGAACAGTTATCCTTATTCGAACTTGCTTGTGCTGTGGAATTGTTTGCACTTCCACGGGAGGAAATCGAAGGCTGGTATACAACCCGTATCGTTTCTCTAAGCGACACAGTGTTCGATGGGTTATGCAATACGCAGTTCACTTGTGAGCAGGTTCATGCGTTACAAGCCTGCGATTTACTGGTTATTCCTAGCTTTCCAGTAGCTACGAAAACGGTAAACGAGAAAGTGAGAAAGGAGGTGCTAAATCATTACGATGCAGGTGGCAGGATCATTAGTTTTTGTTCTGGCTCATTCCTGCTTGCTGAGTTGGGGTTATTGCAAGGCCGAGTTGCCACGACACACTGGCGATATGCCGATGCGTTCAAAGCGCGGTTTCCGCATGTTGAGTACAAAGAAGACATTTTATACACCTACGACGGCAAAGTCGGTTGCTCCGCCGGCAGCGCAGCGGGTATCGACCTTGGAATCGAAGTTATTCGTCAAGATTACGGTTATAAAATA
>JBCDMA010000141.1:0-9983 GCA_038744645.1 Pseudomonadota bacterium
CAAAGGCAGTGTGAACTGGACGGACTTGACCGAGAGTCTTTTCTGCTAAGGTGCGTTTAGCTTCTCTACGTGCTTCAGCCAAGGTCATATCTGGATAATGACCAATAGATTTTCTGCGTCCACTCTCGATCAGGACGATAAAAGTTTTCCTGGTCTTCCCGACCCGTACCCCAAAGCCTTTTAAAGCGTTATCCCACAAGACTTTGCCAGGTTCGGCAGACCGTAACATCGTATCTGTTAGATTTGGCACTAAATTGGCACCTAGATTACTGTTTTACAGTGGTTACTATGGTGATTATGGTAAGCCAACTACATTGATTTATAAAGAAAATGTTTGCTATGAGTAAGCATGGTAAGGACTAAAACAGGATTTTCAGTCCTCTGCTCTACCAACTGAGCTATCTGGGCATTTTCAGCTTTTTGCTGTGGACGCGTATTAAACGGATTTAGGGCTTTTAAGTCAATAGATTTTTTCGTTTTTTGCAGTATTTTTATTGGCGCTAAGAATAATGAAATATATCCATTACTTGTCTTGGCTAGGCGGGACGTATCCTTCAATCGTCGGCTCTTTTCCTTCGAACAAAAAACCGACCATTTGCTCTTCTAAAAACTTTCTGTCGTCTGGTTGCATCATGTTCAATTTTTTTTCATTTATGAGCATGGTTTGTTTCTTTTGCCACAAGGCAAACGCCTCTTTCGATATGCTGTCAAAAATGCGTTTGCCTATCTCACCGGGATATAGCTGAAAATCCAGACCATCAGCATTTTTTTTAAAATGTTCACAAAATACAGTTCTTGCCATGTTTCTCTCTGTTACAAAAATCGTTCGAATTCGCCGACAATTCTTAAGTACATTTTGCGGCGAGGCGAAATCGCGTTGCTCCTAATGCATCAAGTCTAGTTCAGATAGTGTTAGGAATAAATACTACGATTGCATTGAAATCGGAAATCTTTAAGCGCCAGTTGTCTCAATGAATAGCATTCTCTGTTGCTAGAAATGGTTTCTTAGTTGCTGCAAAATTTTAACGGTGGGCGCCGCCAATCCAACTGAAGGAGAATCGTCTAACGAATACCAAATACCTTCTTCTTCCTTATGGGTTTCTTTCAACCGAGTTGGAAGATTTTGCAACTGCACTAACGCAGGTGTTATATCGAGATGAAAATGGCTAAACGTGTGCCTAAAATCGTCAAGGTAGACAACCTCAGTTGAATCGATAACACCTTGTTGGCTAAGACTTAACCCCATTTCTTCTCTTGAGCTCTCTGGAAATCCAAATAGCCCTCCCCATATACCGGCTGCAGCTCGCTTTTTCATGTAGACGCTGCCAGCGTGGAATAAAATCAGCATTGTTGTCGATTTAACCGGCAATGTCTTTTTAGGTTTTTTATGAGGAAATGTAGCTTGCAAACCATTGATGTTTGCAATGCAATTTGTCTGAACAGGGCATTCCTCGCAGTTGGGACTGGAACGCGCGCACAGTGTTGCGCCCAAATCCATCATCGCCTGTGTGTAGTCATTGAATCGATGTTTAGGCTTAAGATCTTCTGCCGCTTTCCATAGCTGCTCTTCTACAGATGCTTTGCCCGGCCAACCATCAATGGCATAAAATCGCGCAAGTACTCTTTTGACATTGCCGTCCATGATGACAAAGGGTTGGTTATCCGCCAGCGATAAAATCGCTGCCGCTGTCGAGCGCCCGATCCCTGGCAGCGATAAAACGTCGTCGAATTTATCTGGGAAAACCCCATTAAAATCCGAACGTATTATTTGCGCAGCTTTATGCAGATTCCTTGCACGCGCGTAGTAACCCAGCCCAGTCCATAAGTGCAGTACCTGATCTTGCTCTGCCTCGGCCAAACTAACAACATCTGGGAATTGCGCCATAAACCGCTGATAGTAAGGAATAACCGTCTTTACTTGCGTTTGTTGAAGCATGATCTCGGATAGCCAAACGGAATACCTCGATTTATTCTTCTGCCATGGCAAGTCCTTTCGGCCGTGGGTATCAAACCAGGCTAGCACGCGATCAGAAAATGTTGTCGTCACTGTCTCGTGATAATTACCCAATGTGGTCGTCATTTGTTGTTTTATTTTTTTGTAAGCAATGCACTATAATACCGGCCCAATGTAAAACAAGACCAATCAAAAATAAGCACTTATTGTCGATGGGAAGATTTCAATCAGAACAAGAAGCAAGGGACGCAGGTGTCTATATTGCCAAAGTCAAAAGCTTTGTAAAACGCGAAGGGCGACTCACTAAAGCGCAAGCCAAGGCGCTTGAAGACCAATGGTCCGTGATGGGATTGAAGATTTCCGAATCTCTATTAAATCTAGATGATATCTTTGGTCGCAGCGCAGACCGCGTGCTGGAAATCGGCTTTGGTATGGGCAAATCGCTTGTCGAAATGGCGACAGCATCACCAGAAAAAGACTTTATCGGAATTGAAGTACATCGCCCTGGCGTTGGTGCATGTCTAGCGGATGCTGCTGCAGCTCACTTGAGCAACATTCGGGTATTCGAACATGATGCAGTAGAAATATTGCAGCAGTGCATACCGGACGAATCGCTGTCGCGCGTGCAATTGTATTTCCCAGATCCTTGGCACAAAAAGCGTCATCACAAACGACGCATTGTCCAACCTGATTTCGTCGAACTCATTAGAAAGAAACTTAAACGCGATGGCGAGTTTCACATGGCGACAGATTGGGAACCCTATGCTGAATACATGATGGAGGTAATACACATCGTTAATGGCTTTGAAAACCTCGCAACTACCGGCAATTATATACCCAGACCTGACTACCGACCTTTGACAAAATTTGAACAACGCGGACAAAGGCTTGGGCATGGCGTTTGGGACATCTTATTAAAACGCATCAGTTAGCGCGGGGTTAAAATGTGATGACTCCTTGTTGCCAGCTTATACAGCGAAACCTAGATTTATTTGAAAACGAGAATTGGGCCGTAGTTAATCCAGACGACAGCAATGTGTTTTCGATCTCTGATAGTTTCAAATGCGGCTTGCATCAAGACTACAGATCCTATTCATCAAGCCTGTCTTTTCAAACAACAAAACAGTGCTTTGCTGCTCAATGGCAAACGACGGATTTGATTTCAGACGTTAACGGCTTTGTGATTTTTATGCCAAAGGTGAAGCAGTTATTGCCCTTGATTCTGCTGAACTTATTGAATATCACTACGACGCTAACCAAATATGTTGTGGTAGGTGAAAACGCCGGCGGTGCCAAAAGCGCAAAAAGTATTATGGAAGAGCAACTTTCTAACGTCACCAAAATAGATAGCGCTAGGCGCTGCAGCTTGTTTTTTGGTATGTCGGACGAGGTAGGCAACAAAACACCAATACCCGTTATCAAAAAGGAATCCATTACGCACGACCAAACAACGCTGACAGTCTGCTCAATGCCGGGCGTATTTGGCAATAAAAAAGTAGATCCGGGAACGCGTATTTTGCTTGAACACTTGCCCACTGATCTGAATCCGAAATCAATACGCAGAGGCTATGATTTTGCATGTGGCAGCGGCATTTTAGGTGCTTACCTGTCTATACTTTATCCCTCGTTATCAATGACCTATTCAGATGTTAGCGCGCTGGCTATTTATTCAACTGAGCAGACGCTCAAGGAGAATCAATTAGAAGGCGAGGTAAAACCGTGCGATGGTTTTCTACCGGCTGACAAAAAACTGGATATCATTGTTAGCAATCCACCTTTTCACAACCATCTACAAAACGACTATAACATCACCAAAACCTTTATTAACAACGCGCACAAGCACCTCAATAGAGGCGGCGCAATATATTTGGTCGCAAACAGTTTTTTGCCTTATAAAGAGTGTTTGAAAGAAGTCTTTGGTGAGTTCGAGATCCCCTATAACGACAACAAATATGCAGTATATGTCGCACATAAGTTCAGTGTCTCCGACGAGAAAACAGTTTAGGAAAAAATGAATGCAGATACTTTTTCTTATTTCAGAAGTTGAAGATATCGTTAAGACGGGCGGATTGGCTGATGTTGGGAAAGCGCTTCCTTCTGCGCTACATAAGATGGGTAATGATGTAGCGATAATTCTACCTTACTATCAAACAGTCTCGTTGGACTATGATTTACCCGATGCAATCACGCCACAAGTACTGCATGTAAACGGCCAGTCATTTAGCTATCGCGTCAAGCAGCTCAACCTCGATGGTATGGATGTTTACCTTATAGATCACGATTATTTCAGGCTTTCAGAATCGCCCTACGCTGACACGTCGATTGCAAACAACGCGCAAAAATTTTGTTTTTTCACACTGTGCGCCATCTGTGCTGCTCATGAGCTCGGCATAAAACCTAATATCATCCATGCGAATGACTGGCATACGTCAATGACCAGCTACTTTGTCAAAAGTGATTTCCTGCAACGCAATGACTTGATAGGAGAGCCAGAATGGTTTGAAAAAACAGCAACGGTGTTGACTATTCACAATGCCGCATTTCAAGGGGTCGAAGGGCTGGATCAAATCAGTATGTTAGATAGCATTGACGCAGGAAAAGTGTATAACCAAAACGGGTATTTAAATATGCTTAAAACGGGCGTGATGTGCTCAGATGCTGTTTGTCCGGTAAGCCCAACATACGCCAAAGAATTGTTTACTGAGATGGGTAGTCACGGTATCCATGATGTCATCTCACAAAAAGGAGACGCCATTGTCGGTATACTCAATGGTTGCGATTATGCTCAATGGGACCCCGCAAATGACTCAACTATCCCAGCGAATTTTAAATCCAGTGATTTCAGCGGAAAAGCAATATGCAAAGCCGCGTTACAGGCAAAAGCGGGCTTTTCGCAGGATGAAACAAGCGCGCTCTTTGGTATGGTTTGCCGAGCCACAAGGCAAAAAGGATTCGATTATCTTCTGCCGATATTAGAGGACATTCTTCAACATAAAATCCAGCTTGTTATTATGGGTACAGGAGAAAGCCGTATCACGTCCGAACTGACTAGATTTTCAGCACTTTATCCAACGAAAATGCATTTTATTAATGATTTTTCGAACGAACTCTCTCATTTGATTGAAGCAGGTAGTGATTTCTTTCTAATGCCTTCTGAATTCGAGCCATGTGGGTTAAATCAAATGTACAGCCTTGCCTATGCCACACTGCCAATAGTAAGGCGTGTGGGGGGACTCGCTGATACTGTCACTGATATCAACAAGCCTAACGGCAATGGTTTTGTGTTTGAAGAGCCTAACAGTGTAGCCTTGGCCAACTGTATCAGGAGAGCATTGTTACTTTTTGAGCAGGACGCTGCTCGTTTGAATGAAATTAAGCACAGAGCGATGAAGGTGAAATACACGTGGGATGCGGCAGCGCAGGGCTATCTGAACGTCTACCGGAACCTAGTTATATAGTATTATATAAAAATGTTAAAAAATAATGTATTTCATGCGCGTTTTGCTGTAGTTTGTTAACGTTTTGCAATAATTCTTACTTTTCAATCTGTTAAAAGTTTGAAATACTGTTGGCTTTAAGGGAGAAGATTTCCGTTGCTCTACCAATCTCTGCTTTATTAAGCTTTTTTTGGTCGGTAATTGGTTGTTTTCAAAAGTGAAAAAGAAGATATAAAAGCATCATGCAGACCCCAAATATATTGATCGTAGAAGATGAAGTCGTTACGAGAACGACGTTAAAGAGCTTATTTGAGGCAGAGGGCTATAACGTCTTTGAAGCCGAAAATGGCGAAGAGATGCACCGATGTTTTGAAGCTAATGCAATCGATTGCGTTATTATGGACATAAATCTGCCCGGTAAAAACGGATTAATCTTGGCGCGAGAAGTGCGCAACAGAAAAAATGTTGGATTAATCTTCCTTACTGGTCGAGACAATGACGTTGATCGAATTCTTGGCTTGGAAATTGGCGCAGATGACTACCTCACCAAACCATTTAATCCACGTGAACTCACCATAAGAGCAAGAAACCTCTTATCGCGCACCAGCAGTGCGGGTGAAGACGATGACTTACCAAGCAAGGTTAGCTTTAACGGTTGGACACTTGATGGCGATAGCCGCAGTCTAGTGGCTCCAAGCGGCAATGAGTTTAGACTGCCTAGAAGCGAATTCAGAGCATTGCATTTGTTTCTAAGTAATCCTGGAAAGATCCTTACTCGTGAGCAGCTTATTATGGAAATGACCGGACGAGAGTTACGCCCTAATGACCGCACGGTCGACGTTACTATTCGACGCATCCGTAAACACTTCGAATCTGAACCAAACGATGAAGAATTGATTGTAACAATTCACGGTGAAGGCTATCGCTTCTGCGGTGAAGTGGACCAATAAGGTTCAAGATAGATTAATCAACAAAGCCGGTTTAATTGACCGGCTTTGTTGTTTCTGAAGGTGTTGTTTCAGGGCTCTCAATTTGAGGTGTCGAAAATGCTTGCGTCTGCCATAGCGGCACCGTTGATAAACTGTGCTTAAAACTACCCGAAGTTTCTTTGGTAGAGTAAGAAACATACATCAGTGTTTTAGAGCTTTCATCGTAGATACGCCGAACCTTCATGTTCTTGAAAAAGATGCTTTTTGACTTTCTAAAAACCACTTCACCAGACGCTGATTTATCAATTTGAGCGACCATTTGTGCGGTGATGGGTCCCGTTTGCCTGCAGGCAATTGAGCTGTCTGAAGGATCGGATAAATCTAGGTCTGCTTCTATGCTTGAAATATGGCAAGTGACCCCGGATACAATGGGATCCTGCAGTGCGTCGATTTTAATGTCCTTGGTGGTGAATATTCCTAAGGAGACATCACCTACTTCCTGTTTTGAACAACCGAATAAAACGAATGCCATCGCAAAAATCACTAATTCCTTTTTCATATCCATTCTTACTGTTAAATGTGTTTAGCTAAAAGCTCAGCTTTGTAATTGGGTGTAGTGTAATTATAATGTCGGCTTTTTACGAAGGAATTTTGATGATCCAGACACTAACGAATGAACAAGCACGCGTTATTGGTGTTTTGATGGAAAAAGAAATCACAACACCCGATCAATATCCTTTATCACTGAATGGTGTAACGGTTGGTTGTAACCAAAAGAGTAATCGAGATCCGGTAATGCAACTCAGTGAAAGCCAAGTCCAAGCAGTATTGGACGAACTAAACGAACGCAATATGTTATTCGTGGAACAAGGCAGTAGAGTCGCCAAATACAAGCATCGATTTTGTAACACAGAATTTAGCAGTCTCAAGTTTACTGCTCAGGAGTTCGCGATTATTTGTGTATTGTTGCTCAGAGGCCCACAAACGCCTGGTGAGTTGCGCACACGAACGAATCGTTTAACCGAATTCAACAACGTTCAAGAAGTGGAACAAGCACTCACTGGATTATCCGATTTCAATGGTGATACATTAGTGGTTAAACTTGAGAGAGAATCAGGCAAACGTGAATCTCGCTATGCACATATGTTTTGTGGTGAAGTCGAGCAAGCGATCCAAAGTGCAGCAAGCCATGACGATCACCAGTTTTCTGGCGATAGCACCATTCATACAAATACGAACCCTACGCTTGCGGACGCTATCGCTAGAATAGAAGTACTTGAAGAACAAGTGGCAAGTCTTATCGAACAACTAAAAAGATGAAGAAAGGATGACCGATAAAGTAAGCCCGCAGATCTGGGTAGACGCTGACGCATGTCCCAATATGATAAAACAAATTCTGTTTAAGGCGGCAGATCGCACAAAAACACCCATCACTTTTGTTGCCAATCAATTTATTAAAACTCCACCTTCTCTTTATCTGCAGTCCGTCGTTGTCGAGAAAGGTTTCGATATCGCTGACAGTGAGATTGTGGCCAGATGCAATGATTGTGATTTGGTCATTACATCTGACATCCCCCTTGCCAGCGAAGTCATAGACAAAGGCGCAGTTGCGCTTAATCCACGAGGAGAGCTATACACCCGCTCAAATGTGCGATCGCGTTTAAACATGCGTGATTTTATGGACACCATGCGCAGCAGCGGATTACAAACCGGAGGTCCACCGCCTATCAGCCAATCAGAAAAACAAAGTTTTGCGAATGAACTGGACAAATGGCTAGCACAGGCAAATAGGAATTAAGCACGGACAAAATTAAAAGTGTTACCCATTTAAAAGTGATGTTTGAGCAGCGAAAAATCACTCTTCATGCACGTTGCAAACTACTGAACTACTCGCCTGCAATGCTCATCTGTTCAATCAACACACCGCCCGTTTGCAATGAACCTCGGATTTCACGCTCTTTTCCGATAGCAACAATCTGCTGATACATGTCTTTGAGGTTTCCTGCAATTGTGACTTCGTGCACTGGATATTGAATTTCTCCGTCTTCCACCCAAAATCCTGCAGCACCTCTACTGTAGTCACCGTTGACTATGGATACACCCTGCCCCATCAATTCTGTAACAAGTAAACCGGTGCCCAGTTCTTTCAACAAATCGTCATCGCTTTGTCCTGTATCAGAAACGATGCAGTTGTGCGTTCCTCCAGCATGGCCATTTGTGACGAGACCTAACTTGCGAGCACTATAGCTAGTTAATAAGTATTCTTGTACACGTCCTTCGCTGACGATGTCCATATCCTGTGTACGTACACCTTCATTATCAAACGGAGCGCTGGCCAAGCCTTTTTGCAGATGAGGTCGTTCGGCAATAGAGAGCCAATCGGGAAAAATTTTCTGCCCTTTACTATCCAGCAAAAACGACGACTTTCGATACAAACTTCCACCACTTATTGCAGAAATAAAATGCCCAAATAAGCCAGATGCAATATCCTTGTGAAAAAGGATAGGAGACTTTTGCGTCGCGATTTTTCTTGCGTTTAATCGGGTTACAGTATTGCATGCCGCTTCTTTTCCTACTTCGGCGGGCGCCTTGAGTTTATCCGCTTCTCGCGAGATAGTGTAGGCGTAATCTCTTTGCATGTCTGAGTCATTTTTAGCAATCAGGACACAGCTTAAGCTATAGCGACTTTTTGCATAGCCTGCATTAATGCCATGCGTATTTGCGTAGGCTTTTATGCCTAAATTCGCGTTGTAGTTAGCACCATCAGAGTTGACGATCAATTCATCTGAATCAAACGCTGCAGTTTCCGCCTCAAGTGCTATGTTAATTGCATTTTCGGTATCCAATAGTATCGGATGATAGAGATCCAAATCCGGGATCTCAGTGGCGATAACTTCTTTTTCAGCCAGTCCGTTGCAGTTATCCTCAGAGGTGTATTTCGCGATTTGAATGGCTTTTTCCACTGTGCGTTTTAGAGCATCGGGACTGAGGTCAGCAGTAGATGCATTACCTTTGTGCTTGCCATTAAATACACAGATCCCCAATCCACCGTCGTTGGTAAACTCGACCGTTTCGACCTCTTTCATCCGAGTGCCTACACTGATCCCTTCAACGTTGGATATACTCGCTTCAGCAGACGTAGCTCCGAGTTTTGTCGCTAGGTCTAGCGTTTCTTGAAGGATGTTTTGTAGTTCGCTGATTTTTGCATTTGCTTGCATGCATAGGATCCCGAGATGAATTATAAGTATTGTGGACGGCGATGGTTACTGAATTTCTGACGGTGATAGGACAGCAAAAAATCGCGATAAATCCTATATTAATACCCTAGTGCCCAAGGTACAATCAATTCACCGCAATTAATTCAATTGATGTTTATAGGTGCTAGTAATGAAACGTCAACGGCAATTTGAAGCTTTCAATGAAGATGAAGAGCAAGAGTACGTCAGCAAAACTCAGCTCAAGAAAGAAGCTGATGATTTGAAGAAGCTGGGTTTGGAAATACTTGATCTAAGCGCCAAAAATAGAGCTTCTTTGCCACTCGATGATGAGCTTAACGAAGCATTAGACACTGCCAGTAAAATCAATAGAAAAAAAGATGGTTTTCGCCGTCAAATTCAATTCATTGGTAAATTACTTAGAAAACAAGATGTCGCGCCAATCGAA
>JBCDMA010000142.1:0-9962 GCA_038744645.1 Pseudomonadota bacterium
CTAGCAAATGGTCTTAGCGTACCTGATGTCCCTGGTGATTTGAGTACTAACTTTACCTCTCCATTTCCTTGGAATCGTCAAACCCATACACAAAATCGCTTTTTCGTTAGATCAAATTATTTAATCAATGATGATTGGTCAGCATCAATTGCATACGGTGAAGCTAACGGTGACCCAGACAACGGCTATTTTACAACGTTTGGTTCAATTGTAGATGATGAAGGAAACGTAGATTTGGGCACTTATGCATCGCCACAAGATCCGCAAACAGGAGGTGGTATTGCAAAACTAGATGGTGAATTTGAAATAGGTGACGTTTATCACCGTTTATCCTTAAGTGCAACGCTGACGTTCTTTGATTTTACGGCAAATCAAGAAGGCACGACTGTTTTGGGCTTTTCTGGGCTGCTGTCAAATATTTACAATCCACCCGCGATCACCAGTGTGACTCCACCTGCGAGAAACCCAGCAGACCTATTCGATGTTGAGATTGATCAAGATATTATCACTTATGGTGGGTTGTATGAGGTTATTGCGTTGGAAGATCGACTATCAGCAATATTAGGCGTGCGCAGAGTAACAATTGAAACCGATTCAATATTCGACCCAGCTCCTTATAAAGTGAGTGAAAATACTTTTCTTGCATCTCTCTCATTCAAGCCAAATGAAGACAGCACAATATACGGCAGTTACAGTGAAGGAGCAGAGGCAGGGCTCTTTGCACCATTTAATGCTGCAAACGCAAATGAAGTATTGCCTGTGACTACACCTACTCAGTTTGAAATAGGTGGCAAATATCAATTTGGAGACGCGTTATTGAGTGCAGCCTATTTTGCAATTGAAAGACCCACCACTGGACTGGATGAAAACAATATATTCAGAGAGCTAGGCGATCAGGACTTCACCGGCATAGAAGTGCGGGCTGAGGGTGAGGTATTTAACGGATTTAGGACGGTTTCTGGTTTGACCTTTTACGATGTTGAGATATCGAGCACTGACGCCTCAATTGATGGAAAAACACTTGCGGGAATACCTGATTTCGCTGCCTCTGCATATGTAGAATATGACATTACGGGCGTGCCAGGTTTAACTGTGACAACAGGTATAACGTATGAAGGACGTCAGTTCTTGGACAATACAAACATCGACAATCGTGAAGCTGATGCATGGACGCAAATTGATTTCGGCGTGCGGTATTCTTTTACGGTAGATGATACGAGTGTCACTACACAATTATTTGTTGAAAATATAACAGATAAGGGCTATTGGAATGTCGATGCTTTTGGAGAGCTCAGTCTATCTATTCCCAGAACCTTGACTGCGACTATTAGTGCTGATTTTTAATTGAAAAAAAGAAAATTTGTGGGAATGACTGTCAAGTTGTTGCTTGATGAGTGTGGGAGCATATCGAAATATTCGAATGGGAAATCGACTGATGTCTTTTTCCCAAAAACGTTGCCCGACATAAACCAAGCAATGTTTTTGCAGTGGAAACGCGCTTTTCAAAACGCAGACTCGCTAGTCCACTCGCACCGGTCCGACATTTTCGCCTGCCAATTGGACGATGACACATGGGGATGTAAGCACAGAAGCAGACATGCCGTCAGGCTCTTTTAGGTCAAGCGGCAGTATTAACGTGTCTTCATCCCATTCAGCTAATTCTTCCGTCAATAGATAGGTAAAACCAGCCGATGGCTTTGTGCCAGCAGCAACGTGATAGTAGGTTACATTGTCAAATTCGGGAATGGGACGCGGTTGACTGCCTAGAATGTTGGAAGATTGAGTAAGTAACGACCAATCCTCAGCATTTTTGACTTGCGTTATCATGGGTTTTGCTACTCCGCATTGCTGGTGTTGATAGTCAATGGATATCGGAACGGGCAGTTTTGTTTCGCTGCTGTCGCATCCTGACAACAACAAGTTCAAGGTGCATAGCACACCCAATACAAGTGGCTTGGGAATGTGGTTAAAAATCGATTTTTTAAATATGTCCATTATTTAACAATCTTTTTGATTTCCTTGTTATCAAGGGAGGTTAATCCTTTCTCTGCGCCAGATTTCTTATCAGAGGGCGCAGTACCTGCAGCGTCATTCACGTTAACACCGGTAACAACGATGGCACCAAAATTGAGATTAGCTCTATCTTCTACCAGCGTAATTACCTGAGTCTCATTCACCGTCGCAAAAGCCGCACAAATTTCACCTACACTACAAATTACTCCATCGTTATCGATATCAGAACCGCCAATAATAAGATAGTCGCGCGGAGCCAATTCATCAAACTCATACGTGTATTGTCCGTCTTCTGGAAAGAGCGCTAGCTGTGCCAAATTTTCACTTGTTTCGGGATCAAACGCGACAAGATATAAAATACCGGTGTCACTCTCGCCAGCAAATACATCGCCCACCTCAACAGTTAGGTCGACCACTAAATTCGATTCGTTTGAACCCGTGAATGTCACTTGCTCATTATATAAGCCATTGTCCAAGCCACTTCGATCGATGGACAGCGTATAGAGACCTGCGCCGTTGGCATCAACCGCACTAGAATCAACAGAAATAAACGTATCTGAGGTGGCTATACTTGTTATCGACGGTGGATTGCTTCCAATTCGTTCAACATTGATGGTTGCTGAGTCTATCAGTCGCCCAAAATCAACTCGCAAAGGACTTATCGAGATGGCTCCCGTCTGTGTCCCACCCGCGAGCGACTGAGCAGATTGTACTGCCTTCAACGCGTCAATTAGCCCATGGCCAAAAGCATTATCACGTCCAGGTTCGCCTAAGTCAGTAGTGATATCTCCATTTATCAGCACAGAATCCAGCTCATCAGGCGTAAGCTCCGGATGCACCGCTTTCATCAATGCGGCCACGCCTGCAACATGAGGTGAAGACATTGATGTTCCCTGATAATAGACATATGCGCTGTTGCGAGTGACGTTATCACGTGCTTCAATGGCCGTGCTTAGCACGCCGTCACCGGCGCCGTCACCGTCAGCATCAATACCCGTATTTCCGCCTGGTGCTGCAACATCAATTGTCTCGCCAAAATTTGAGAAAGGCGATAATTGATTACGTAAATCCGTCGCAGATACTGAAATAACGCCATCGTATGCTGCGGGGAATGAAGGTGTGCTGGTTGATTCATTTCCTGCCGCTGCAATCAGGATAACGCCTGCTTCGCGGATCTCGTCTACGCTGTCTTGTACGGTTTGGCTAAATCCACCACCACCCAGGCTTAAGTTTATAATATCCGCTCTTTGTGTCGGCACAGTGCCGCTTGAATTGGATAAGCCTGCGGCATAACGCATGCCTTGTAAAACATCAAACAAATCACCGCCATCGGCACCCAATACGCGAATGGGCATTATTTGTGCGCCCCATGAAACACCAGCAACACCTAAGTTGTTGTCTGATGCCGCACCAACGGTGCCAGCGACATGAGTGCCGTGCCATGACGCAAGGTCAAGGTTAGCATTATCGCCCGGATCGTCAGGGTTACTGTCAATTCCGTCATTATCACGTGCATTGGTAGGGTCACTGATAAAGTCAAACCCGTCTACCAGTTTAGTCGACAGGTCTTCATGATTGAGAACAACGCCTGTGTCGACGACAGCGACGATGACCTCGCCGTTTGCTGGCGTACCTGTCGTAATATCCCACGCTTGTGGCAAATTGATAATGGGATAGTGCCATTGACGCGAATAAAACGTATCGTTAGGCGTGAGTTGTGGATAAACGCGATAATTGGGTTCGGCGTACAGCACCTCGTCGCGCATTCTCAAACGTTTAATCATACCGAGCGTTTCATTAATGACATGATCTGTCTGAGATTGCGACAGCGCTTTTGCTTGAGGTTTCGATTTGAGGGTCGTTGTTACGTCAGATAAGGCGTCAATTTGCATGAGTTGAGGCCCATTATCATAAGATGCCTTTTTCTGATGCAACCCAAGTCCTGCCAGACGTTCTCCAACAGGTTGCGTCTGTGATTTTTCGGGCGTTTCTTTAGATTGCACAATGACTTCACCAGGCACAAAATCGGCTGAAACGGTTTGGTTTTGACGATTTGGATTCAGAGACGTATTACCAATATTTAACAGATACTTGCTGGTACCGCTAAATGCGCGCACTTGAATAAAATAGGTACCGTTGGCAGGGACCTGGACAGATTCAAATTCGGTGAAAGAGAGCGACTGCTCTATAAGTTCGCCTGATTGATCGCGTAAACCCAAATCGATATCGACGCTCGATGGATTACTACTGTCAAAGTCAACCACACGAAGCGAGACAAATTGCCCTTCTAACAAGTCTGCGCGAAAAAAATCATCTTGATCAGTGGCGTCGCTAAATACATCGCCTTCTTGGTTTGTTTGCGTTTCAGTGACAAAGCCTACCAATTGCAAAGGCGAAGGTACCTCTTGTGCAGAGTTAAGATCGTTATTTGGCGCAAAATTTGTAAATGGATCATTGGTATCGGAATCAACAAAGGTGTTAGCGGAGGTTGTGATCACGCCGCTCAATGAATATAGCGTCGTGGCGTTTTCGACAGTTAACATTTGTGTTTGTGAAGATGTCGCGCGTTCATCATCAGTAACGTTCAGTTGCACTTCATATGTGCCGGGAATGTCGTACGTATGAGAAGTTGTAAGGCCACTCGCGCTTGTGCCGTCACCTAATGTCCATTCGTAGCTCACTATCGCACCATCTGGATCAGACGACGCTGCGGCATCTGCAACCAAGAATAGTCCATCATTTGTGGTGGAGAAGGTTGCGATTGGGACTTGGTTGGGGACAACTACAGAGACGTTTGCACTGCTGGTGCTGGTTGCGCCGTCATCGTCCGTGACGGTGAGCGTCACAGTAAAGTCACCTGCATCTTGATAGGTATGCGTTGTGACGCTACCTTGGCCTGTGTTTCCATCACCAAAATCCCAACTGAAGCTAGCGATAGTGCCGTCCGCATCCGATGAACCTGAAGCATCAAGGGATAATTCAAGTCCATTAGTAGCATTCGTAAATGCCGCCACGGGTGATTGGTTTGGGGTAGGTTGGGCAACAACTTCTCCGTCGTCGCTACCACCACCGCCACCGCAAGCTGACAATACAAAAATTAAGCAGAACACTAAAGACGTAAAAAAATGGGAAGGTTTGAATCCGTTCACAAGCAATGTCCTATTTGTTATTTGGATTTTTAAAATTTAGCTGTGTATAAGAGATTTAAACTAGGTAAACATTCAATGTATTTCAATGTTTAATTTGGTCTGCATTTAATTGCGTCGCATAAGGACGAAAATAAGTAATGCTATTTTGGTGATACAACGACGTAATCGTTGTCGAATAGGTAATCGGCCGCGTGGTATTTGATTTGCAAATTTGATATCGCGAGAGGCAACTACCTTACATTCTGGTTCGCAATTGGCGCTACTAGTTGTTGTGAATTCAGTTATCGAATCACAACAACTAATCTCACCATTGCAAGAAATTATTCAGCGACGTTAAACTTGCCTTTCATCATGGCAAAATGTCCTACAAACGAACAAAAATATGTATAGTCACCATCAACTTCTAGCGCACTCGTATCGAAACTGATTGTATCGGACTCTCCACCACCAACAATTTTAGTTGCGGCCAAAACGCGCGTGTCACCTGTTGGAAGGTATTGAGAATCTAATCCAGCTGACCATCCGGCTTGAGACACAGCTTGTGCATCTGCAGTTGTTGTTAGTACCCAGTTATGCCCCATTGCATTTCGCGGGATTTTCCCTGTATGCGTTATTGTTAATGTCAATGTGGGGCACGCGGATTTAGATATGGTCATGGATTGTGGAAAATTCATATTATCACCAACTTCAACGCTCATTTCGCATTCTGATGCGAAAGCAGTGGATGTTAGACCTATTGCGAACAGTATTATTATTAAAGCGTTTTTCATTTGATTTCTCCTTAGTATAAGTACTTATAATGTTGTGTTTGCCACGATGGCAGTGGGTTTAATCGAATTAAAATCAGGTTTTACAGGCGGAGCTGTTATTGCTTTCAGGAAAGCAACCAGCGCGTCTTCTTCAGCATCATTAAGGCCCAGAGGTTTCAAAAGCGAAGATGCTTCTGGCAAATATTTATTATCGTGGTCCATTGTCCTAACGCCACCCGCATTATATATCTTAATTATTCCTTGCATATCAAAAAATTGACCATTATGCATCCAAGGCTTGGTATTGAAAACTCCACGCAGACTAGGTGTTTTAAATTTACCTTTATCGGATTCAATTCCTGAATGCTGGTATTTACCATAATCTTCTAATTCACCGCGAAAGTAAGTCAGACCAATGTTGTGAAATTTACTGTCACTGAAGTTACTTCCATTATGACAATTGATGCACCTTGCCTTCGTTCGAAATAAATGTAATCCCCAAAGCGCTTTATCTGACAAGCGTCTATTTAGTTGTCGTTTACGAACTTTATCGTTTTCATGGTGACTATGCAAAAACCAATCAAATGCGCTCTTACCTGACACCAATGTCCTTTGAAAGGTTGCCAGCGCCATTGCAATGCGTTCACGTGTAATTTTGTCGTCACCGAATGCAATACTAAATTCTGCTGGGTAATCATTAGAATGCGACAACCGCTGTTCCAGCTCATCCAGACTGAATGCTTGTTCAAACGGATCGGTGATTGGCATGAGTGATTGTTCTTCTAGTGTTGATGCTCTGCCATCCCAAAAAAAAGATGCGTTGAAAGCAATATTTTCAAGTCCAGGAGAGTTGCGAAGCCCAAGCGCGCGATTGTGTCCAAAGGACCGTTTTCGGCCATCACTCCACCCGAGATCAGGGTCATGACAAGAGGCACATGCAATTTGGCCTGAGCGCGAGAGCCTGCCATCATTGAATAGTTTTTGACCAAGTCTTGCTTTTTCGATACTGAAAGGATTATTTTCGGGGAACAACACATTAGGTAGTGCGCCTAGTTCTGCGTGATTGATTGGGTCATCTACGTTTGCCTTTGGCCATTCTAAAGGAGGCCGACTGTACAATTCTCTGAGTTTTTGAAAGTCCGGCATCACATCACTATCATGCTGTCGTTGCGAAACGATCGCAAAATAAATTGTAAGCGCGACAAGCCCTACAGTAGTGAAAAAAGAAAAAGATGCCACGTTGTTGCTCAATTTGTATATACGTCCATTAATCAATAGCTTGGTCCATCATTATCAATACTAAACTAAATAGAAATAATTATCATTACGAATGCTTATTTTTCTAAAAGTCTACACACAAAACAAATGCATTTATTGAAATAAGGCAGCAGAAAGTCTTTTATCGAAAAGTAAACAATGAAAAGTAGAAACGTGTAAATTGAAATCAAATAATGCGCTATCCTGTATCTAACAGTTTGCGGAAGCGTTTGAAAAATAAATATGATAGAGAAAAACCTTTTCATCACTGGTGGTAGCTCGGGCATCGGTCAAGCGATTGTTGCATTGTTTCTTAAACATGACTTCCAAGTCTTTAATTTTGATCAACAAGCCAGTGACATAGGGCAATTTATTGAAGTGGATGTGACTGCGCACGATGATTTACAGCGCCGAGTTACTGACATCGCGCAATCGTCGCCGCCGTCAGTTATTGTCTGCAACGCAGGCAAACACCTTTCTGCATCACTTACTAATACAACCGAACAGCAACTAGACGATATATTGTCGTTGAACGTCAAAGGCGCTTTTTCCTTTTGCCAGGCCGCATTGCCGTTCATGCAACGGGCGCACTATGGCCGCGTAATACTGATCGGATCGGACCAATCCGTGATTGCAAAATCTCATTCGTTTGCTTATTGCATGAGCAAACACGCATTAGCTGCTATGGCGAAATCGATTGCGTTGGATTATGCGACCGATGGCATTACCGCTAATGCAATATGCCCGGGCACCATTGACACCCCCCTTTATCGGCATGCAATTGACGCCTACAGTAAGAAAAGTGGCATAAGTTTGAGTGAAATCGAACATGCTGAAGCAGCATCCCAACCAGTCAATAGGATAGGGAACTCTGACGAAGTCGCACAGCTTGCACTTTTTCTTGCCAGCGAAAATGCAGGCTACATTACGGGCAGCCTACAAATGATTGATGGCGGGTACACGGCACAATAAGTCATATGAAAATAATTGATCCGCATCTTCATTTTTTCGATCTTGAACATGGTGATTATAAGTGGTTGGATATCGAAAATCCGCCGCATTGGCCATTGAAGCATACGATAAATAGAAACTTCGACGAGTCTTCCATTATATTGTCTTCATCGCTAGAAATAGCAGGTTATGTGCACATTGAAGCAGGGTATAACAATCAACAGTCCTGGGAGGAAGTCGCGCTCTGGCAGAAAAAAGCAACATTGCCGTTTCGTGCTATTCAATGCGCTGACTTGACGGAGCATCCTGAAATATTTCGCATGGGATTAGCATGCGGTCTCAATAATACATCTTTGGTGGGTGTAAGGCATATTATTGATGACTACAATGTGCTGTCACATGTCAATTTTTTGGAGAACCTGCAGTTGCTTGCCAAGTTGAATCTTATCTTTGAATTGCAGTGTGATTTACGCTGCGTAGATACAACAAATGCGCTTATGAATGCGCTAGAAAATGTGCCCAATCTATCCGTATCACTTAATCATCTTGGATTCATTCCGGCGCAAAACACCCAACCTTATCAGCACTGGTTGTCACACTTCAAAGCGCTCATTCAGCATAGGCATCTTGGCATTAAGGTGTCAGGTCTGGAAATGCGTCAATCTGATGTGACGCCAGATGACATTGCAAGAACACTCGATCCATGTCTGACCGAAGCATCCATTGACTCGATTATGATGGCAAGTAACTTTCCAATTGTGACCTTCGTAAACAGTTACCAAGGTTATTGGCAAACTGTGATTAACGTTATTGATCGTTTAGGCGTGAAAACCGACTTATTGGTTGCAGAAAATGCGTTTCAACAGTATTTTGCAAGGCAAATAAAACCACTATCATAGATCTCAAGCGGGACAGCATCGATAATTTAAGGCGTATTTTTCAGTCAAACGTACTCATCGCAGGCGTTTTACTTGCCATTTCAGGCACTTTTCTTTTTTCTTTAAAACCGATCTTAGTCAAACAGGCCTATGAATTAGATCTCTCGAGCGAACAACTCATTACGCTGCGCATGATCATTGCAGCACCGCTATATATTGCGGTATTTATTTATATGTGGCAGCGCAATCCTGAACGCCGCACAGCCATCAAGAGTAAACTCCCCGTGATTGCTGGACTCGGTGTACTGGGCTATTTTATTGCCAGTTATCTAGATCTATTGGGATTACAATACATCACAGCACAACTTGAACGAGTGGTCCTTTTTTGTTTTCCAACAATTGTTGTACTGCTATCCAAATTTCTTTTAAAAAAACCGTTGCCAAATAACATTTGGTTGCTATTAGCGATGTCCTACTGTGGCATCTTGGTTATATTTGGCCATGATCTTGTGACTTTAGGTTCAAATGTCGTTTATGGCGTTTCGTTAGTGTTTATCAGCGCGATTTGCTTCGCCTTCTACGTCATATACAGCAAGCCGTTGATGAGTGAAACGGGAAGCCAAGTTTTTACCAGTATTGCCATGTTGGCAGCAAGCACCGCAATTTTCATCTGGTCTCTATTTAGTCTGCCAATTGGAAGTTTATTGGTTACGCCTAACGCTTATTTTGTTGTCGCAGTGTTATCTATTTTTTGTACCTTTATCCCTTCATTATTGGTTGCCGCCGCCATCCAACGCATTGGTCCAGAATTTACCAGTATCGTTGGTAGCTGCGGACCAGCAATGACTTCAGTACTTGCGGTTTTCATACTCGGTGAAGCGTTTACCGTATATCATTTTATTGGGCTTGTGCTTGTTATGAGCTCTATTGGATTGATGTTAAAAACTAATCGCGTTTAGCGCTGA
>JBCDMA010000143.1:0-9908 GCA_038744645.1 Pseudomonadota bacterium
CAACGCATGAAAAAAACGGTGGCTGATTAGCCACCGTTCATTTCTAAATTATCTCCCCACGCGCCGAAGAGCAGAAGTCGAGAAATCTCGTCGTTTTGCGTCGATTTCCCAGCGCAGGAAACGCGGCTCTTCGTTGCTTAAACCTGTCACCAAATATCGCCCTGAGTTTAAATCGTGCAAGGCTTCTGCCACCATCCAAGGCGTATTAATATCGTGGAACTGAATGAGGTGTGCTTCGGCAACACGCCATAATTCGCCCTGACCGTCATAGTGGTCAATCACAGCAGCATTCCAAGTATCTTCGTTAATGTGGATAACGCGCTTATCATATATGTGACGCGCGCCATCTTTTAGTGTGGCCTCAACAACCCATACGCGGTGCAGCTCGTATCGCAAAAAATCACCGTTAAGATGACCCCGTTGAACAATATCTTCATATTTGGCGTCTGTATCCATCAGCTTGTAAGAGTTGTAAGGGATATACATCTCTTTTTTGCCTTTTAGCTCCCAGTTATAGCGATCTGGCGCACCGTTATACATATCGAAGTTATCTGCCGTTCTCAAACCATCAGTGCCAACTGCAGGGCCGTCGTAAGCCACGTTAGGCGCACGACGCACACGTCGCTGTCCAGAGTTATATATCCATGCGCGGCGCGGCTCTTTTACTTGGTCGATGGTTTCATGCACCAGCAGCGCGGTGCCTGTTAAACGCGCAGGCGCCGTAATTATCTGCAAATAATAGAACAACACGTTATCGTCTTTTTCGGCATCGCGCCCAGTGGTCAGGAATTCAGGCCAAGCAAGACTTTCTTTCATTTTTATTGGTACATAGGAGCCATCTGCTTGCACTGGAATGGCAGTGATGGAACGTTCTCCCGTACCGCCTCTAAATCGTGTAATGTGGTTCCAAATCACTTCAGTCGCGTTTTCTGGAATGGGAAAGGGGATAGTGGTATCGAAATTTTTCAAACCCAACCCACCTTCGATTAATTCCGCGTTCGTTGCGTTCTTTTTGACGATATCATAGAGATCTTGTGAGTAGGCGGCAGTACGTCGCGTTTGATACACCGGCATTTTGTAGCCAGGATATTTGTTGAACATCGCAATTTGGCCCGGACTTAAGTTATCTTTGTACTGATCCAAATTCTCTGTGGTGATGGTGAATAAGGGTTCATCATCAGGAAACGGATTGTCGGGTCGACCACTGTCTGCGCTTTCCGGGGTGTTTTCACTGGTTAAACCGCCGGTCCAAGGAGGAATAGTACCTGCAGCATTTCCCGCCTGTTCTGCACCCAATGGGGTGAGTGTTGTGCCTAATTGCTCTGCTTGTTCAGCGGTGACTTTGGCAGCGATAGGAAAAGCCAAAAAAGATAGCGTCAATATACCTGCTGTTAACATATTATTCTTCATAAAGTTACGCTTCCACATTAATAGGTCAGTCCAAAACTGACACTGATAAAATCTTTGTCTGATAACACGCTAAAATCACCGCCCGTGAATTGACGGTAGGAGATACTCATCGAGTAGTTATTCTGATAAACCGCTTCTAATGAAAGTCCGAGTGATTTTTGTCCTTCGTTAAACTGTTGACCTGGCTCTGGAGAATAACCATCTACGTCGTGGTTCCATGAAATTGTTGGTGTCAGGGCGACACCGCCAATGGCGTTGGGATACTCGAACTGCGCCCGCATGCGATAGCCCCATGCAGTATCGGTCACGTGGCCTTCAAAACCGCCACCATCTAGATCGGCAAAGGGAAGTGTCAACCCAAAGAGGGTATTACGGCCATAAAACAGTCCGCGTTCATCTGCAGCATCTTCAATTCCGTCTGTGAGTACCACGCCTGCCTCGGCGATAAACGTTAATCTGGATGCACCAAGCACCTGATCAAAAAATGACAATGCGGTGACCTGAATCTGGGTCACATCAAATGGGTCCCAACCTTGGATACGACCACCGGGTCCCGCATCGACGACGCGTTGTGTAAAAGGCAATAACGGGTTTTGCGTTAATGCCGCAGACAACAAATGGTTACCGTTTACCTGAATAGGTGTGTCAGGTTTATAGGAAATTTCCCCTGATAACGCGACGCCTCCCACGTTAGTGGCAAAGCTGGCGCCATATAATTTCAAATCTTCAGGAAACTCAATGAAGTATTGTGGATTAAATGCATCCACTGCCGCACGGTCATCGTTAATGCCTAATTGTACTAACAATGCACCGAGAGAGTTATTCACCGGATCGGGATTCATTTGAAAGCTTTCAAACGCTTGAGCCGCATTTATCCAAGGTAAAAATGGAATATCTGCAAACTCAGTCCAGCGCGGTCCTAGGCCGCTGATAAGCGGTAATCTCGAATGAAAATTCAGGAAATAAAACCCGAACTCAGTGTCATTCAGTTCAGGTGAGTAGTAGCGAAATGCTAATCCATACTGACCACCATCATCGGGTTCGAGATCAGGACTTCGAACAGGCGCAAACCCAAATTGTAGCGCTTCAAAGTCATCGAGGAAAAATCCAGAACCGACCACCACAGCGTTACAGCCGTCTGCTACAAAGTCAGACGTCGAAAAGAGGGTGCCGCAACCGTCAACCTGCGTCTTTTCCCATTCGTATTGATAGTAGGCTTCGATGCTTAAGTTCTCAGTGACTCCAGCATTGACGTATACCATGCCCACCGGCAACAGGCCTTCTTTTAACTCCGCACCTGGTCGACGTAACGCACTCACATCAAAGGGGTTTGTGGTGTTAATGCCGCCCTGAATAAAGGTACTTTCACCCCAGCTGATCACCTGGCGTCCAATGCGGACATCGATTGGCACTTCACCCCAATCAAAGGTGCCATAGGCATAGGCATCGAGCACTTCTATGCCTGAGAATTGCCCAAAATCGGAAAAACCATCATCGTTCAGTGGTGTGTTTGCTGAATACGAGTTATTGACATGGCCATGAGGGCGGGACTCATCGTTGAGTTCTTTGTCATACCAGTATCTAAATCGCAGGAACGCGCCGATGTTATCTTTGCTTAAGTTGATATCATGCAAGCCTTTGATAATTTTTGAGTAAGTATCGTTTTTCTCAAAATTGAGGTTGCCATCGTCAGATGTATTGCTAACACCAGAGCCACCATTGATACCAGATATCAACGCAGGATCGGCATCTTCAATACGCCAGCTTGCGCCCACACTAAGGGTAGAGGTGATTTGCAGAACAATGTCTTCGTCTTCACCAAAATAAAATTCGGCTGCATTGCCTGTCCCTGAAAACAATATACTTGCCACGGCAACGGCGAGGTAGGATTTATGCATTAATTTTTTCTTCATTTGCAAGTCCATATCACGTAATAAAAAGGGATTAGATTGCTTATTCATCGAGCAAACTCGGATCGGTGATCAAGATTGCAGCACCACCCGATGCAAAGAAGCTTGCAATCTGTGTTTGCATTTCTGTGGTCACAGTTAAAAAATCAGCTGATCCCATCGGACCGGCTGGCGTCAATAAGGTTGCGTGTCCACCAGTATTGAGTTTGGTGAATAAACGATCGCCTACGACCTGCCCCGGAGCAGTGTTTGGGGTAACAGTAAGTGCCAAGACGCGCCCCATCGGTTCGGTGCCAGAAAGTGGGGCTAGCGGCGCACTGTTTGGTATTACCGGATCGTTGAGTACCTGCAATAACAGTGTTGGAACATTGTTAACTAATGCAAACGCCGCAGTGTTTGCGGGATCTGCTTTGTCAATCACGGTTTGAGCAGCAAATAGGAAAGCGGCATACGTTGCAGCGAATTCAGGGTCCATTGTTGTAATGCCAGCGGCTGATGCAACGCCTTGGCGAATGGTATCGCCAAACGTTAGGGAAGCATCCAATAAACCCACAATACCTGAGCCCGGATTCGCAAGCGCTGCGGCCTGTAATTGATTGGAGTATGCGACAAAATTTGACCCTACAATGCCTCCTAGAGAATGACCAATAAAAGTAACGTCAGTGGCATCAAAATCGGCGCCACCACCATCGACATCCATAAAGGGGACGGCGCTTTGAAGCTGCAGTAAATCAAAGCTAGCTTGGCGTAAGTTATCCCGCGCAACCAAAAGATTTGCCAGATTAATTGTGTGCGCGCCTGACGTATCGACGTTGCCATCTGATCCGGGCGCACTCGTATCGTTATTAATAAAGTCAACGCCAAAGGTGCGTTCTCGCAAACCACCTGGCACAAACCCTTCAAAAATACCGGTCGCACCTCCCGATGCCGCTTGCAATGCAAGGTGTACAGGATCATCTTCGGTAATACCGTGCAGTGGTTGATCCATGGAAATTACAGCGCGACAAGTCGGTGGTGCAGCTTGTGAATCCATCAACCCCAATGCACTGGTTCTATCTGATGTTATGCCGTGTTGAAAAAGGGTGACCGGATATCCTGAAGCTGGCTTTGGACAAAGCGCTGCTTTTGGCAAGGAAACCAGCAAGGGTGCAACCTCGACGCCGTTTACGCGTGGAAGTGTATTGGCGTAACTTAAGTTTTCACCAAATGGATTAGGCACAAGCTCGCCATTGGGTCCGAGTGGCAGTTGCTCTGCTGCACGCCACGGCGTGTTTAAAGGTGCTGTTGGATTATCTAGTGATGGAGTTCCGAGCAAATAGTTTAAAGCAATTGACCCCTTATAGAGGTCGGCTGCGCCAACACCGGTAAATGGTGTTGTGTCGGTCATAAGGCTAGAAAAACCTGTCATTGGCATTACACCCTGTGCAATGGGGGCATCTATTAAGGCAAGTTTGGCTGTTTGTGTCGCAGCACCGACTGACTGTACGGTGAATTGATAGCTCAATATAATGCTTTCTCGCGGAATACCTGCAGCATCTGCTGCCGATTCCATCGCATTAACTAGCTGTCGCACAGGCTCTAAGCCTGCAACGGATGACGTTGGCGAAATCTCGGTTTGTGACTTTGTAATGATGTATTGAGAATCACCGCTGATAGGATTGCCTGCGTTGTCGCGTAATGCGTCTGTTAGGACAACCATATAGGCGCCTTGCTGTTCAAGCGGTGCCAGTGGAACGACAGCAATTGACTCACTGCCTGTGACTTGGACGGCATATTCTTGATTGGCAGCCAGCTCTCTAACCACACTTGTGACAGGTCCCGTTGGCGCAATGATACCAGGCGCTATCTCGGGTCTAGCAACATTGACTTGAAATATTCGGACACCTTCACCAGCAACAACGGATTCAGGTGCAAGGGTTAAGCCTGTTCCAAGATCGCTAAATTCAATTGGAAAGGGCGCAAAGGCAGACCAACCATCAAGTGTGTTTATTGCAACTTGTGGATCCGAAAAGTTTGTGGGATCGGCGACGGGTATGTTGAGGGTTAAGTCCTCAGAGCCAAGAAACAATAAATCGTTCGGAACAGGCAGTGAACCTGAGGAAGGAGCGTATATAGCTACCATTCTCTCAGGTACTTCTGGAAGCGTGATGGTGTCATTGTCATCGCTACCACAGCCAGTCAAGCTCAATACAAAACCTGAGGCGATTAGAGTAGAAAATAGAAACTTGGAATTTTGCATATATACTCCAGTGCTCCTCTTTTAGTTGTGTTAAGTAAATGAATTGTTATAAGCAGAGCAAGGTATTTTGTGTTGAGATGCAATCGAGTTTTGTGTCCTAAATCGAATGCCTAAAAACACGCTTATTCAATTCATGTGGTTGTTATTTTTTAAGTTAATCTGTTCTTAATATAGACTATAGATGGCTTTTTAACAGGTGATTGGTGGAGCCATCTGTCTAACGTTAGAATTTATTTTTTACAAAGTGTTTACAATTAATTGAGAAGTAAGAGGCGTCTTTTAGGATTGATTGAATTGTTGATATCATCATTTTTTACTACTTGTCTTTTGTTCTTTGATTGATTCGCTGCGTATGTTATTTCATCTGGTCCGATTAGTAAACATATTATTATTTATTTGTTAATTATTTGATGAATATCAAAGCTAACCCTCCGTTTTTGCAGTAGTTTATTTTCTTAACAAGTGTGAATAAGCCTTGGACAGTTCACTGTCATGACAACCTATAAGACGCCAAAGGAAGCAATTGACCAATTGATCGTCAGCGTCGGGAAGACAATTGTGCTTGCCGCGCCGCTTGGTGCAGGTAAGGCAAATCATTTACTCAATGAACTCTACCAGCGAGCAAAAACTGACGCAGACATTCAACTAACCATATTGACTGCGCTGACGCTTCAGATCCCAAGCGTAAGTTCATTTTTAGAAGCACAGTTCTTAGAACCGTTTCTCAAGCGCGTGTTTAAGAATTACCCAAACCTTGCATTTGAAAAAGACCGCCTTTGCAATCAATTGCCGGCGAATGTGAATATTGTAGAGTTCTACTACAAAGCCGGCCAGTTTACCCATCATCCCTATGGCCAGAAGCATTATTTATCGTCTAATTACACGCATGTTGCGAGGGATGTGTTTAATCGAGGCGTGAATGTCATCTGTCAGCAAGTCTGTCGAGGTGAAATTGATGGTCAGGAAGTATTCAGCCTCAGTTCTAATCCAGACACATCAATCGATTTAATCAATATGTTAAAAGCTGACAGCAGGGCGTTTGTCACCATTGCGCAAACGAATCAAGATTTACCCTTCATGTATGGAGAGAGCGTTGTTGGTAGGGACTATTTTGATATTTTGGTGGATAACAGGGATTTGGATTATGCCATGTTCGCGCCTCCGAAAATGTCGGTACCAGATCCTGACTACATGATTGGTTTGCATGCATCCTCTTTGATAAAGGACGACGGTGAAATTCAAATTGGGATCGGATCTTTGGGAGATGCATTGGTCTATTCGCTCGCGCTTCGACAAGATAATAATGACCAATACAAAGAAATTCTTAGGGCACTTGAAATCAACGATACTTCTTTTCCAGTGCTGGATAAAGAGGGCGCCCAGACTCGGTTTGAAAAAGGATTGTTTGCTGCCACTGAAATGCTCGTGGACAGTTTTGCGATGTTGTATCAAAAAGGGATTTTAAAGAAAAAAGTATATGACTCGGTGATTTTGCAGCGGCTGCTAAATCAAGGATTGATTGAGGAAAAATTCGATGCGAGCATTTTTGATACTTTATTAGAGCATCATGCAATTTCTCAGCATCTATCTGCCAGTGATGTGGATTTTTTAAAGGAATTTGGCATTGTAAAACCGAATGTGCAGTTTGTAGACGGCACTCTGGTGCTCGACGATGGCTTGACCTTGAAAACCGACATCTATCAATTTGATAGAAGCCTGGTGCTTGGGGATAAATTGCGCAACGGTGCGGTCGCTCATGCTGGTTTCTTTCTCGGCCCTCGTGCTTTTTACGACTTTTTAAAAGAGCTACCGGTAGCAGAGCGCAAGTTATTTCGCATGAAGCGCATTTCACAAATCAATCACCTCTACGGTCATGAAGAGATAGATTACCTGCAGCGGATCAACGGACGCTTTATCAATACTTGTATGAAGGTATCATTAAATGGCGCTGCCTGTTCTGATGCGCTTGAAGATGGCAATCAAATCAGCGGCGTTGGCGGTCAGTACAACTTTGTATCTATGGCACATGAATTACCTGGTGCACGTTCAATTTTGCAGCTGCGCAGCTGCAGGGTGAATGCCAAGGGTAAGGTGGAATCCAATATTGTGTTCAACTATGGCAACTGCACTATTCCAAGACATCTAAGAGACATCGTAATCACCGAATATGGCATTGCCGATCTGCGCAGCAAAACAGACCAAGAAGTGGCTGCACAACTCATACAGATCGCAGATTCCAGGTGTCAGAGCCAATTGATCAAACAGGCACAAGCGGCAAACAAGTTGCCCTCGGATTTTGTATTGGATGCACGTTTTACCCAAAATTTGCCTGAACGCTATAGCAGTATTCTCGAGCAATATAAACAAAAAGGCCTGTTCCCAGCGTTTCCGCAAGGGCACGATTTTACCGACGAAGAACTTAGGATAGGTGCAGCATTGAAGAATCTCAAAGCACTGAGTCAATCCAAGATTAACTTCATTAAATTTGTGATTACTGCAATGTGCGCGCCACACAATAAACAGCATTTTGTCGATGAATTATCGCGCATGGGCTTAGACGAACCGGTAAACCTAAAACAAAGGTTTTATCAAAAGCTATTGCTACATGCGCTATGTATCGACTAACTCAGGTTTCAAATAGACGCTCGCTTTTAACTCTTCTAATGAGGTTTCGATGCTATCAGCAATCTTATCAAGATCAGATACGGTATCCTGACAAGCTAATAAGCCAAAACTAATGGAATTTTGGTAACTGATAACAGTGATGTTTAACGCTTGTCCATCGATCAATACAGACAATGGATAGGTTGCGACGACTTTTGCGCTGCCAAAATACAGGGTGTTCTTGGGACCAGGTACATTTGAGATAACAATGTTCGCTGCGGGTGGTACTAACTTAGCCATATGTAACTGATTCAGCATTGCCACCAATCCTTGCGCAAGAAATGCAAAGTTTGTTGCTGCTGCAGACGATATCCCAATCAATTCACCTTTGGCATCTTTTGTAGAATGCGCAATTCTTGCAATGCGCGCTAATGCATCTGACTCGTTGGTCGCCAGATCAGCTATCACGTAGGTGATTTGATTACCGCTATGTGATGATTTATCCAGGGCGACAGGCACTGATGCATTTAGCGAACGTTGCGGTAACTTATCTTTTTCAATCATATATCTGCGCATAGCAGAGGAACAAAGAAACAACACAATATCATTTACGGTGGCGTTGGCTGGTTTGCACAATTCAACAATGTCCGATAGTGGCAATGACTTTACGACAAAACGTCGCGTACTGTTAATGGGCACATTGAACATGGAATGCGGCGCTGTAAAGGGCACAGGTGACTGATTGTGATTAAAACCAATGACCTTTAAGTACTGACCAAATAGCATTTTAGACAGATCTTGCACGGTCTCAGTGTGACTTATCATCTGTGAGAAAAGTTTGGTCGCCGCACTGAAAATGCCATCTGATGGATTGTGGCTATTTTTGTTCTCTGAAAGATGTGCGGGTAACCATGCCCAGGGTGCTTTGATTTCTCCCGTCGGCGAAGGGTTGAACCAATGTTTCATCAGTTCTACGCCACCCATTCCATCAATGGCCGCGTGATGCATTTTTAAATAAATGGCAAAGCAGTTATTTTCAACCCCTTCAACGAGGTAACACTCCCAAAGTGGTCTAGAACGCTCTAACGGACGTCCGTGTAATCGAGACGTAAGGTCGAGTAAGTCTTGCATTGAACCAGGTGCCGGCAATGCGACATGGCGCACGTGATAGTCAATATCAAAGCGATCATCATCGACCCACGATGGCATTGTCGCATGCAAAGATGAAGGGTACGGCGTGCTTAGTTTTTGTCGAAATGGCCCGGTTGCTGGCTGGCGTAATAACTGGTGTAACAAGTCTTTAGGATAGTTGCCTTCATAGTCAGATGGGATCTCTAAAACAGTAAGGCTCGCGACGTTTATGGGCGTCGTTGATTTTTCAAGAGTTAAAAAAGCATAGTCGAGCGTGTTTAGTTTGTTAGGCATAACCTTTTGACTTGTTTTGAATAGGGTTCGGGTAGTTTAAATGAATGCATTACCCAGAATATTCGCAACGCATTTATTTGATTGACATCAGATGATAATAAGCTTGCAACAAAAAGATTTTTTTTTATTGATCGTCGTCAACATACCGCACATGTAAAGCTAGATAATTACGCTACCTGCTTCTGTTCTGGAGATCCCTGTGAAAATTCCACAATCCATGCTGAAACAACTCTATACCTTAGGCAGTTTAAAACAAACCGACAGTGGACTGAGGTTTTCATTAAAAAACCGTATCAACAGTGCGCATTTCAGCCAACTTG
>JBCDMA010000144.1:0-9839 GCA_038744645.1 Pseudomonadota bacterium
CAAAAATAGTAATGAAGAACCTATCTGGGAAGATTTAGTACAAGATAGTCAAACACTTGTGTTTTATATGGGACTCACTCGTATAAACATGATAGCCACTAGATTGATTAGTGCTGGTATGTCAAACACTATGCCAATAGCAGTGATTGAACAGGGCACACTTGACCAACAGTCGGTGTGGACAGGTAGCCTAGATGACGCAAAACACTTAAATCTCGAAAAACTACAGGGGCCTGCACTAATCGTTGTTGGAGAAGTCGTCAAATACCGCCAGCAAGTGAACCTTTCTATGGTTAGCCAGGCGAGCACAATCGGGCTTTGCAATGGCTAACAATTTCAGTCAATACGTTCAGTTGATTGGAAGAGGTAAAACCGCAGGAAAATATCTTACTCAAGAACAAGCATATGATGCTATGTCGATGGTGTTGAATAACCAAACCACGCCGGAACAACTCGGTGCATTTTTGATGCTGTTGCGTGTGCGAGAGGAATCTTCAGAAGAACTTGCGGGATTCTTAACTGCTTGTCGTCAGTACGCTGGCATTCAAGATACGCCTAATGCTCGTATCGATTTAGATATAGGTTGTTATGCGGGTAAGCGACGACACTTGCCCTGGTCTTTGCTAGCAGTGAAACTGCTTGCACAAAATGGATACAAAGTGCTTTTACATGGACATGTCGAGGAAAATTCGACCCGGCTTTACATGCAGCAGGTATGGGAACATTTTAATTGGCAACAGGCCACTTCATCACAGGTTATTGACGCAGAACTCTCATCACATGGCTTTGCATATGCTCCACTATCCACCGTCAACCCGAAACTCCACTATCTGATAAATTTGCGCCATCAGTTTGGATTGCGCTCATGCGCAAATACACTTGCGCGAATGCTTAATCCTTTTGCTGCTGCACACTCGCTCCACGGTATTTATCACAAAGCGTTTGAAGAAAAGCACATAAAAGTTGCTGAGCTGCTTGGGGAAGATGTTATTTGTATAAGAGGCGATTCGGGAGAAGCAGAACCGAACCCAGAAAGAGAAGTGTCTGTGCACCAGATAAGCTCAGGCAAGTATGAGCAAAAACTGTTGCCAAAACGCTTAGAGGATTGGCAGATGAAACCCAAAGTATTGGACCCTGACATCATTAAGGCTGTCTGGTTGGGCCGCGTCAAAGATACTTATGGGGAAGCAGCAACTGTTTTGACAGTTGCGCTGTTCATTATCCAATTAAAAGACATTGGCGTCGACGATGCACTGAAAACTGCCGGTGATTTATGGGAAAAAAGAGAAAGAACTTGGGTTTGAACTGGGTACAGATTATGATTTGCGCGTCTATTTGGTCAAAGCAACTCCTGCATTAAAAGTCAAAAGATTGGGCAAAGACAAAAGGTTCGTAACACCTCTGAGTTTCTCTTAGTTGAATGAAATCAGAATCACATGAATATCAGTTTAAAAAGAGTCTTTTGCACAACAGTAGTGCAAATCAGCGTTGTAAAACAGGCTGAAACAGCGCCAAACTGTTGAAAAATGGTTACTTAAAAGATGGTTGGTTTTTTGCATGACAGACAAGCTTACAACCCCTAAACGTAATACGCTAATGCAGCAGGAAGGCGGTACTACAAAAATAACAATATTGTTGGTAGACGAGAACCAACAGCGTGTACTGGCGTTACAAAACGCACTGGATAAGTCGCGTTATCATATTGTGCACAGTTCCGCTCCCCGGCTCGGCCTAGTGAAGCTTGTAGATGAGCTTCAACCTGACCTCGTTATTATTGACGTTGAATCCCCTAGTCGTGATATTCTATCTAGTCTAAGTACAGTATCCAGATTCAACCCTAAACCAGTAGTCATGTTTTCAGAAAATCAAGACACTAAAACCATCGATTCCAGCGTCCGTGCAGGCGTAACTGCCTACGTTGCCGGTCATACCGATACCAATAAAATAAGACCTATTTTAGATGCAGCAGTGGCCAGTTTTAGCCAAACACAGGCGTTACGAGAAGAACTAAATTCGACAAAGCAGGCATTAGAAAAGCAGGACGTAATTACAAAAGCCAAGCTACAATTGATGCAACAACGACGGATAACAGAGCCTGAAGCCTACGCAATGCTGAGAAAAATGGCTATGGATAGTAACCAAAGCATCGAAAACTTGGCTAAATCATTGGTCGTATTTTGGGCGCAACAGTCACAGGATGATGCCGATGGCTGATCAATTAAAAATCGGTTATCTCGGCCTGAACGATGCTGCACCCATCATCATGGCAAAGGAATTGGATCTCTATGCAAAGTACGAATTGGATGTGCATTTAGTCAGGCAAAACTCTTGGTCAACCCTTCGTGACCGATTGCACATGGGCGATATACATGCCGCGCATATGCTTGCACCCATGCCGTTAGCAAGCAGCCTAGGATTGGGTTGTGAATCGACAGATATTTTCACACCCATGGTGCTAAGCCTCAACGGCAATGCAATCACGCTGTCCACTGCAGTAGTTGAAGAGATCAAACAATCTAATCAGTTAAAAGAAATAGTCTATCCATTAGATGCGAGCTTACTAAAAGCTGTTGTTGAACAAAGACATAAACGCAAAAAGCAAAAACTAAGACTAGCGCATGTATTTCCCTTTTCTTGTCATCATTATCAGTTGTTGGATTGGTTAAAGCGCGGTGGCGTAAATCAGGAAGACATTGAGTTCCATGTTTTACCCCCTCACGACATGCACTTTAATCTCAACGATCAGATTATTGACGGGTATTGTGTGGGTGGTCCGTGGAATGCGCAAGCTGTCAGAGAAGGTACCGGTATCACGGTAGCGACATCATGTGACATTTGGGGCGACGCTGCAGAAAAGGTATTGGGCATCAGTTACGCGACGTATGAGTCGCGACCAGAAGTTTTTCAACGGTTGATTAATGCATTGTTGGAATCGTGCTATTGGCTCGACTCTCCTGCACATCGTTTCGATGCAAGTGTTGTCTTATCATCACCCACATACTTAAATGCGCCATTAGATGTTGTGTGTCCTTCGCTCATGGGGATATGTCTGACAGAACGGGGAAGCCCGTCTCGCGATCTACCAAATTACAACATCTTCGGGAACAAGGACAATAAACTCAATATCCCCAATGTTGCAGACGCGCACACATTTTCTACATATATGTATTCGCAACACTATATTGCGGCGTTGCCTTCCGAACAGTATTTGAGTCAGATTTACCGCAGTGATTTGATATCTAAGTTTGCGCTCGATTGGGATTAACTGGCCAAATTTTACCTATTGTTTCCGCATTAAAAATGTTTAACCTTTCTGCTTTGTCATATTTCCTTCAATGTTTAACAAATTATCAACAAGCGTCATCAAATCCAAAACAGTGCAAACCAATAGAGTGCAAGCCTTGCACCATTGCATCGCAAACAGTTGTTAAGCACAAGAGTTTTTTAAGCTTAAATTAATGAAAATAAAAGAAAAAGTAGTTTGGCACGGTGAATGCAATACTTCGTTTACAATGTGACTCAACGTGCAGTACAGCATTATTTGTAGTTAACAATCTTTTATCATTAGCATGTTTGTTGTTTTAAATCTTTGGGCGGCAAACACAACTAGATGGATTGTTTGAGTAGTTTACAAATGTACAGTGGGCGAAGGGAGCATAGTCCTAAAGTAGGTTATAGATGCAAAGGTGCATTTATTATTCAATGGCAAAGAAGCCCACAAGTATTCATTACTTGGTGGGCTTTTTTTGTGACAGTTTTCGTTGTACGCAACACAGGAGGAGAGTTTTAATGTTGATGACAGGATTGCGAAAATTTATCAAAACAGCGGCAGTACTTGCTGTCGCTGGTGCGGTTTTATCCACGTCTGCGCAAGCGCGTGAGACAGGATTCCCAGAAAAAGAAGAACTAAAATTTGGCTTTATCAAATTGACCGACATGGCGCCGCTGGCGGTAGCTTATGAAAACGGTTACTTTGAAGACGAAGGATTGTATGTGACTTTAGAAGCACAAGCCAACTGGAAAGTATTGCTCGACCGTGTAATTGATGGCCAGTTAGATGGCGCGCACATGCTAGCGGGACAACCGCTCGGTGCTACCATTGGTTTTGGTACACAAGCTCACATCATCACTGCTTTCAGCATGGATTTAAACGGAAACGGTATCACTGTCTCAAATGATATTTGGGCACAGATGAAAGAAAACATTCCACATGATGACGCTGGAAAGCCAATCCACCCTATCAAAGCTGATTACCTTAAGCCTGTTGTTGAAAAATACCAGTCTGAAGGAAAGCCATTCAATATGGGTATGGTATTCCCTGTATCAACGCACAACTATGAATTGCGTTACTGGCTTGCAGCTGGCGGTATCCACCCTGGTTTCTACGCGCCTCACAATGGTGACACGAGCGGACAACTTCAAGCTGATGCGCTATTGTCAGTTACGCCTCCACCGCAAATGCCTTCAACAATGGAAGCAGGCACAATCTACGGTTATTGCGTAGGTGAACCATGGAACCAGCAAGCAGTATTTAAAGGCATTGGCGTTCCTGTCATTACTGACTACCAAATCTGGAAAAATAACCCAGAGAAGGTGTTTGGTGTGAGCAACGAGTGGGCTGAGAAGAACCCTAATACACACATTCGTGTAGTTAAGGCGATGATCCGCGCTGCAATGTGGTTGGATGAAAACAACAACGCAAACCGTCAAGAAGCGGTAAAAATGCTTGCTAAACCTGAGTACGTAGGTGCTGACGCAGAAGTTATCGCGAACAGCATGACAGGTACGTTCGAGTTTGAGAAAGGCGACAAGCGCGAAATACCTGACTTCAACGTGTTTTTCCGTTACAACGCAACTTATCCGTACTACAGCGATGCTATCTGGTACCTAACGCAAATGCGTCGTTGGGGTCAAATCTCTGACCATAAAGACGACAGCTGGTACATGGATACTGCTAAGAACGTTTATCGCCCAGACATCTACGCTGTTGCTGCAAAAGATCTGATTGCTGAAGGTAAAGCAAACCCGGCTGATTTCCCTGATTTCGAAACAGAAACTGGATTTAAACCGGCGCAAACTGAGTTCATCGATAACATCACGTTCGATGGAAGTAAACCTACAGCTTATCTAGAAGCGTTTGAAATCGGTTTGAAAGCTGAAGATAAACTTTAATTAATTAACACCGGGGAGTTACTTCAATGAGTACTACAAGTATTAATTCACCATGGCTAAGCGTTAAGAAAAAGCTATCTGGCAATACGACACAGGCACTGACTTACGGTATTGTGTTACCGATACTTGGATTTCTGTGCTTTATACTCATTTGGAGTATGCTCGCCAAAACTATCGATACATCGCTAGGTCAATTCCCTGGACCTAGCCAAGTTGCTGAACAAGCAGTAACGTTGTGGGATGAGCACCAAGCTCAGCAGGAAAAAGCCGAGGCGTTCTATCAGCGCCAGGAAGAAAGAAATGCTGCGCGTGTTGCAAAAGACCCAACATATGAGCCAAAAATCAGACCTTATACTGGGGCACCAACATTCTTTGACCAAATATGGACAAGTTTGTATACAGTTATGGTTGGATTTGTCATCGCTTCTGTTATTGCTGTTCCTCTTGGTATCGCTTGCGGATTGAGCCGCAGTATCTATTCGGCTTTAAACCCGATCATTCAAGTGTTCAAACCTGTATCTCCACTCGCTTGGTTACCGCTTGTAACCATGGTAGTAAGTGCAGTCTACATTTCAGATGATCCGATGTTTAAAAAGTCGTTTGTAACCTCTGCGTTTACCGTTGCACTGTGCTGTCTTTGGCCAACGCTTATTAACACTGCCGTGGGAGTTAGTAGTATTGATAAGGACTTGATCAACGTCAGCAAAGTTTTACGACTTAAGCCATTGGCACATGTCATAACCATCGTATTGCCGTCTTCGATTCCAATGATTTTTACTGGTCTTAGACTGTCGTTAGGAATAGGTTGGATGGTATTGATAGCGGCGGAAATGCTGGCACAGAACCCCGGTTTAGGGAAGTTTGTATGGGATGAATTCCAAAACGGTAGTTCGTCTTCATTAGCTCGAATCATGGTGGCGGTATTAACCATTGGTATCATCGGCTTTTTGCTAGACCGCATCATGTTATTTTTACAAAAACGTGTGAGTTGGGATAAATCCCAAGAACTTCGCTAATTTAGACTGTTCATGTGCATACAACTGAGGAATTACAAATGAGCATTAAAAAACATTTAGAAATCGTTGATGTCGGCATGACCTTCCCGACGCCAAATGGTGAATTCGTCGCTCTTGAAGATATCAATCTGAACATCAGGAAAGGTGAATTTGTATCGCTGATTGGTCACTCGGGTTGTGGTAAGTCTACCGTGCTAAATTTGGTGGCAGGTCTGTATAAAGCAACGTCAGGTGGCGTTGTGTTAGACAACACTGAAGTGGTAGAGCCAGGTCCCGAGCGAGCGGTAGTTTTCCAAAATCACTCACTTTTACCATGGCTATCGGTATATAAAAACGTTGAGCTTGCAGTCAAACAAACGCGACAAGGAAGAAGTAAAGCGGAGATGGTCGACTGGGTCGAGCACAATTTAGAACTAGTACACATGACACATGCGCGTGACAAGTTACCATCAGAGATATCTGGCGGTATGAAACAGCGCGTAGGAATTGCGCGTGCATTATCAATGGAACCAAAAGTCTTATTGATGGACGAGCCTTTTGGTGCATTGGATGCACTTACCCGAGCGCATTTGCAAGATTCTTTGATGGAAATACATGCGGATCTTGGAAATACGGTAATTATGATTACGCACGATGTCGACGAAGCAGTCTTGCTGTCTGATCGCATTGTAATGATGACTAATGGACCTGCCGCTACGGTGGGTGACATCTTGGAAATCGAACTAGAGCGGCCAAGAGAGCGAATTGCACTCGCTGACAACCCTCAATACAACCACTACCGTCACGAGGTCCTGAGTTTCTTATACGAGAAACAGCGTAAGATAGAGCCGGTTGCAGAACATAAGAAAAAACAAAAATCGTCGAAAGCACAACAAAATCAAACGGATGCGGCTTAGGACAACACTTGTCTCATCCAATAAATGTGTGGTCTGGTTCGCTAGACCAACACAGACTTAACACGATTCAATACTTTCAACATTTAGGGAACTAAAATGCAATACAACAAAAAGAATACACTCAAATTGAGTGTACTAGCTTCACTCGTCTCAATTTCTGTCGCTGGAACCGCTCAAGCGTCTCTTTATGATGCATTGGCGGGTGGTAAAGCGTTCGCAGATTTTCGTTTACGCTATGAAAGCGTCGACCAAGAAAATCCAGTTGAAGATGCAGACGCATTGACGCTACGAACTCGTCTTGGTTATACAACTGGAAACTATAATGGTTTCTCTGCTGTTGTTGAATTAGAAGACAACCGTATCGTTGGAGGTCAAGGCGACTTTACAGTAGGTCCCACGGGCTTTAATCCTGGACTTTTCTCAGTTATCGCTGATCCAGAGCACACCGAACTGGATCAAGGTTTCGTTCAGTACAAAAATGAGAGTGTAACTGTCAAGGTTGGTCGTCAGGTTATCGCGCTTGATGGTCAACGATTTGTTGGTCACGTTGGATGGCGCCAGGATCGTCAAACATTCGATGCGTTAAGAGTAATCTATTCACCAGTCGAAGGTTTGACGCTTGATTATTCATACGTAGATCAGCGCAATCGTATCTTTGGTGAAGAGGCAGACTTTGATAGCAAAGATCACCTTTTCAACGCAAGTTACAAACTTGGATCTGGAAAACTTGTTGGTTATGCGTACCTGCTAGAAATCGACAACGATACTGATAACTCTTTGGACACTTACGGGATAAGCTATACTGGTGGCATTGATTTAAGCGGAACTAAGCTTTCGTACAAAGCTGAATTTGCTACTCAATCAAGCGAAACTGCGACCACGGATTTTGATGCTGATTACTTAGGGCTTGAAGTTGGCGCAACATTCTCTGGCGTAACTGCAAAAGTCGGTTATGAGTCGCTTGGTTCTGATGATGGTGCATTTGGCTTCTCGACACCATTAGCTACCTTGCACAAATTCAACGGATTTGCTGATATCTTTCTTAGAACGCCAAATCAAGGTTTAGTTGATACATATGTCGGGCTTAGTGGTAATGTTGGCGGAGGTAAGTTAACAGCAACATATCACATGTATGACGCAGATGAGTCGATGGTAGGAGCAGATGATTTTGGTGATGAAATCAATCTTCTGTACGTAAGAAAGTTTGCTAAACATTATACTCTGGGAGTGAAGTACGCTGCATTCTCTGCTGAGGATATCGCCGTTGACACTGACAAACTAATGGTTTGGGTACAAACTAAATTTTAATCATTAGTTGACCTAGATAGGGTATATTCTTAAGCAATAAGCCTTGTGTTATCGAAGGCCGGTTGTGAGATTATACCCAATATATTAGATAAAAAATGCGCGTTGATATGACGTTGAACTTTTAAGCGTTCACTTGCATACACGCGCATTTTTTTATCTCGTATACTTCCTTCGCGAAATCGCCCCTACCGTTGGTTTAACTCAAACAACTCTTAGAAGATTGAAGCATATTTGAAATGATAAAAGGCTACCGCATATTAAAAAGGGAAAATGAAGAGTGCGTTTGGCATGTTGTTATGTTGTTGGATAGCGTTCTTTTAAGCCTGTATAAATATCGTCAGCAAAAGTACTCGCATTTATGTTCAGTTCGCTCATAACTTCCACTAAGTGTTCGTTGTCTTCGCGTTGATGCCAGATCTTTATATACGAACCGTCTTTATAACCATGATCTTGCCGAAAGAAATTTAAGACATTTTTTCCAACATATTGACGATATAACTCATCGTGGTCCATGTCTGCTTGTACCACAATATGCATAAATAGTGGGACGTCAAAACGACCAGCTGCGCATAACCCTGCCATTAATTGTAAATTATCCAGCAATTCCATTGCAGTGTGGTCATAATCATTGGCGTCGAATAAAACCGAGTGCCTCCCGTTGACGAGGTCATCATTTATCATTTCTGCACATTTTTTCGCATTGCCGTTTTCGCTAATTAGTATGTGTGACAATGCAAAGTGCCAGATATCTACCAACTCCATCTGCAATTGAGCCAGATCCTTTTCTTGGTATTTCCACCACTTCCATCCATGATGCTCAATCCCCTCAACTGCTTCGATCATTGCCGCACGTAAATACCCATAACCCGCGGTTAACCATTCAGGATTGACTTTTTTATTCATGGCATCTTGCAATTCAAGCATCGTTTGAAGTTGTATCTGGCTGAGCATATGTCTTCTTCTTATTTTGAGAAATTAAGGGGATATTTGTTTTAGAACTGATGTTGATATTAGCTTAATGTGTATTTTAAATTGACGCTAGTATGGACTACCTAGAATTCAAAAAGATGCTTGATTAAAAAGTGATCGTTGCCGTGAATGAAACATCGCGTATTGATTGTTGTAAAGCGTAAAAATAAGAGCTTAGGGTACCGAGTATCATGAAAAAAAAGAATGCACAAAAATGAGGTATACAAAATAATCGATTAAGACCGATTAACAAAGGATAGTAAAAACCGCGCGAAGCATTTGTGCTAATTTCACTTCTTTGATACAGCTTTATTCGAGCAATTATCCTTTTACACTGCAAACATCGAGAAAGTATCTCTTCTACTTGAATGCAGTTTCATTCTCGATACCATTTGGCTATCAAATATCCATTAATGAAAAAAAAGAGTATCCGTGAAGTTTACGCCAGATATTAAAAAGATCGGAGCAACATGCATTG
>JBCDMA010000145.1:0-9819 GCA_038744645.1 Pseudomonadota bacterium
TGAAGCACTCAGCTTGTCCGAATATCAGATGCTTGTCGGCAGTGCGCTCGTGAACGAGAATCAAACACCAATGTTGCACCTCGAAATCACCACCAGCTGGCGCGGTGTTACCATCGATGAATACAACGTCAGTACGCCCATCACTGACGGCAATACGGTAGAATTGGTTGCTGGTGACATATTAAATCATTGGATAAGCCACGTTGAATTTTCTGATGTACTTAACGCCAAAATCATCTATGAAGCGTTGAACGCGAGCGATTACGAAAATCAGCTTAAACTGCCCCAGCATGTTGGCGAATTTATGATCCAGCAAAGAGCTTTATATAGAGACCCTATGCAAGGCTCTATCACTCGATATGTACACCCTGACTTCAGCGATGCGGTTTTTGATGTATCAGTTTATCCTATCTCACCTTTTATTCACGATAGTAAACTAAGTGATGATGAATTGATCAGCGCGGAATTAGGTGCTGAGAAACGTCAGTTGCTGCTGCTTATTGAAAATGCAGATATACCAAGTTATGACATATCGGAAATCGAAGATGCACAACTTATCGTTTCTGAATCATCCATAAAAGGGTTTAAACTACGGGTTGCATTGAACACTGAATTTGAACCTGCCTATAGCACGCAATATGTGTTTCGAAAAGGTGATAAATTCATCAAGCTCACGGGTAACTTCCCTGATAACGTAATGCAATCACTAGTGAAGCAAAGCTTGCCGCAAATCATTGTGCCTCCAGAATCTGCGTTTATGAAGGCAATGCGTAGTGGCTAGTCAGGCTCTCATCACAGTGAGAAAAATCAACTAAACAACTGATTTGCTATACTTTTCTGAACGGACGCCGCCAAGCTTGCTTTCAATTCAATCTCGAGCGGCGCAGATTGCCCTGAGATCCACACTTTTAATTCAGAATCAGTATCAAAGGTTCCAGCCGTTTCAACGATGTATTGCGTAATTGATTTATACGGAATGCTTTGATAACTCACCTTCTTACCCGTCATACCTTGTTTATCGATAAAAATAATTCGCTTGTTTGTTATGACAAGTAAATCTCTGATCAACTTGTATGCGCTTGCTACAGATTCGGTTTCTGATAGCACTTCTTGTAACTCAGAGGTAATTTCACCGATATCCATCTCAGAAGCGTTGCCCATCAAACCATCCAATAAGCCCATATACATTCCTTAATAATGTGTTGTTCGCTAATTTAAGCTTTTGATAATACATTTAATGGTAACAAGGTTATCAGAAGTCGCAAATACGCAAACACCTATTCGCGATTGTTTGTGCCAGAAGCAAGGAATGACCGTATATTGCAGTATTGTATTTCGCGATTCAAAAACTGACATGATGCTCTGTGTCGTTATTACTACCTTTTGGAAAAGTACAAGAGAATGAATTATTCGATATCTGCTGGTGGGACGAAATGGCAATTCCAAGATCTCAAGACGCTAATGGCCAAAGCGACTCCACTGCGTTCGGGTGATCAACTTGCTGGTGTCTGTGCAAATACTGCGCAAGAGCGCGTGGCAGCGCAAATGACGCTGGCTGAACTACCATTAGAAACATTTCTAAACGATGTTGTTATTCCCTATGAAAAAGATGAAGTGACCAGGCTGATTATTGACAGTCACTGTAAGACATCGTTTCAAACGCTCTCGGGGTTAACAGTAGGAGACTTTCGAAATTGGTTATTGTCGGATGAAGCAACGACTGAACGCTTGGCATCCATGAAACATGGGATCACGCCTGAAATGGCCGCCGCAGTGTCCAAAATCATGCGTATTCAAGACCTTATTCTTGTTGCGCAAAAGTGCCGCGTCGTGACAGCGTTTCGCAATACTATCGGTCTTCCTGGAACGATGTCTACACGATTGCAACCCAATCATCCCACCGATGACCCCACGGGTATAGCAGCTAGCATCTTAGATGGACTGTTGTATGGCAGTGGCGATGCCGTGATTGGAATCAATCCCGCAAGCGATAATACAGATGCCGTAGGCACATTGCTGAATATGCTGAACGATATCATTCAGCATTACGAAATACCGACGCAATCATGCGTTCTTGCACATATCACTACTCAACTTGAAGCCATTAACCAAGGCTTACCCATTGATTTAGTATTTCAATCTATTGCGGGTACACAGGCGGCGAACACCAGTTTTGGCATCGATTTGGCACTTCTTAATGAATCACGGCAGGCTGCGTTATCGCTCACTCGCGGAACCTGCGGCGATAATGTAATGTATTTTGAAACAGGACAAGGCAGTGCCTTGTCGGCAAATGCGCATCACGGTGTTGATCAACAGACCTGTGAAGCCAGAGCCTATGGTGTCGCCCGTGCGTTTGATCCACTTTTAGTCAATACCGTCGTTGGCTTCATTGGCCCTGAATATTTATTCAATGGTAAACAAATCAGTCGCGCAGGACTAGAAGACCACTTTTGCGGAAAACTGCTTGGATTGCCCATGGGGTGTGACATCTGTTATACCAATCATGCAGATGCTGACCAAGATGATATGGATAGCCTGCTAACCCAGCTCGCAACCGCTGGGGTCAACTTTATCATGGGCGTGCCGGGTGCTGATGACATTATGCTCAATTATCAAACAACCTCCTTTCACGATGCTCTATACGTAAGACGTGCATTCGGCCTGCGGCCCAGTCCCGAATTTGAAAAATGGCTCATGAAAATGGATATTTCATCAGGCACTGGTGCACTGAAAGTAGGGTCAACGTTACCAAATGCGTTTTCGGACATAAATCTCGTTCAGGACGCAGAACAATGACATCTAAACATACTGATCGTAATCGTGAAATTAACAAGCAAACTAGCAAACATGATAGACATCAGGTAAGCAATTCGTGGTCAGAACTGAGAAAGTATACCAATGCTAGAATCGGTTTGGGACGAACGGGAACCAGCTTACCAACATCACAATTACTGTCGTTTCAATTCGATCATGCAAATGCAAAAGACGCCGTGCACATTCCGTTGGACCATACGCAACTCATGTGCGATTTGGACACATCAGAAACAACGTTGATCCTCAAGAGCATGGCGCAAAATCGGACAGAATATCTACAACGCCCCGACTTTGGAAGAAGACTGAGTGCAGACGCTCGCGACCAATTATCAAAGTATTACAGTAACCAAGGTTATGATATTGCGTTTGCAATTGCGGACGGTTTATCGTCAATCGCGATTCAGCGACACGCACCAAAAATGATGCGGTATCTGCTTGAACACTTTGAAAATGAAGGCATGGCAATTGCGCCTATAAGCATTGTTTTGCAAGGCCGCGTCGCAATTGGAGACGACATTGCCAGCACTTTGAATGCAAAATGCATCGTATTACTGATTGGCGAGCGTCCAGGGTTGAGTTCACCAGATAGCCTTGGCATCTATTATACATTTTCACCAACACCTGGACTGACAGATGCAAATCGCAATTGCATTTCCAATATTCGCAATGGAGGTTTGTCTTACGCAGAGGCAGCAGCAAAAGTTATTTACCTTACAACTGAATCGTTGAAACTCGGTAAATCCGGCGTCGATTTGAAGGACAACATGGCGCCAGTCATTGAAAATGAAGCATCTCGGTTACTTGAAAACCCGTATCTCTTTCCTGTAGGAAAAAGGAAATGACGACAGTTAATGCGTCTCTAGCGCTTTTTCTTTTTATGAAAGCTCAATAATCGCTTGCGCTTTCTTTGTTGGGAAAGCGTTAACTGATTCTTCTTACCTTCGTACGGATTAGCTCCCTCGCGGAATTCAATCTTTATCGGCGTTCCCATAACATCCAGGGACTTTCGATAGTAGTTCATCAAATACCGCTTGTATGCATCAGGAAGGTCCGTAACTTGATTTCCGTGAATGACAACGACTGGTGGATTGTAGCCGCCTGCATGTGCATATTTCATCTTCACGCGGCGTCCTCTCACAAGAGGTGGTTGATGATCGTCTTGTGCCATCTCCATAATTTGCGTTAATAGTGATGTATTTACACGTTTGGTTGCAGATGCGTAGGCTTCATCGACCGACTCAAACAAATGACCAACACCAGTGCCATGTAATGCAGAAATAAAGTGTACCCGCGCAAAATCAATAAATCCGAGACGCCTGTCTAACTCTCGTTTAATTTCATCTTTAACATCGATGTCCAACCCATCCCACTTATTAACCGAGAGCACAAGGGAGCGACCCGAATTTAAAACATAACCCAATAATGATAAATCCTGATCGCTAATACCTTGGCGCGCATCAATGACAAGTAAAACCACGTTGGATTCTTCAATCGCTTGCAGTGTTTTTACAATTGAGAACTTTTCTACTGCTTCGGATACTTTTTTACGCTTACGGACACCTGCGGTATCAATGATGACGTAATCCCTTTCCCCTCTTTTCATTGGGATGAAAATACTGTCTCTGGTCGTGCCTGGCAGGTCATACACCACTACACGTTCTTCACCCAGAATGCGATTAGTCAGTGTCGATTTTCCAACATTGGGCTTACCGACTATGGCAAGCTTTATGGGCAGGTTCTGCAGATGTTCAATTTTTTCTTCTTCGGTAAACTCTTCATCGCTTGTGTCTTCCACAAGCATTTCTGGAAATGTACCCTTTAATGGAGTAAGCACATCATTCATTAGCTTTTGAATACCACGACCGTGCGCCGCTGCAATGTGCGAAAATTGTGAAAAACCAAGCGCATAAAAGTCAGACGAAGCACTGTCTGCATCTAATCCGTCGATTTTATTTGCAACTAATACTGCGTGCTTGCCCGTTTTTCTGAGGTGATTGGCAATACCAACGTCTGCAGGTACAAGTCCGGCTCTAACGTCAACGAGAAACAACACGACATCGGCCTCTTCGATCGCGAGCAAAGATTGTTCGGCCATGGCAGAATCAATGCCGCTTTCATCGCCGCTGATCCCGCCAGTATCGACGACAATGAACTGTTTTTTTTCAAATAGGGCCTGACCGTACTTCCTATCGCGCGTAAGCCCAGGAAAATCTGCAACAAGTGCGTCTCGACTACGTGTTAATCGATTGAAAAGGGTAGATTTGCCGACATTAGGTCTCCCGACGAGGGCAATAACAGGGATCATATTATGGCCTGCTTATATCCAACTTTCGATAGACAGGTTCTCAGGGGACTTCAAGTAAAAACAGATCACCGTCTTTCCTTTGTACCAACAACTTGTCTTCAAAAGCGATAGGTGACGAAAAGATCCCTTCATCCTCATCATCACCACCAATGCGAACGCGCGCGACATATTGTCCATCACTTTGATTAAAGAAATGCAAGAATCCCCACTTGTCGCCAACAGCCACATATCCGCGTATAGGCACCGCTGAGGTCAATTCGCGTCTTCTTAATGCGGAGTTAGACCAAAGCTCGACACCGTTACGTCTGTCTACTGCGTAGAGGTTGCTGTTTATGTCGCTAATAAAAAGTCTATTCCCTTCAAGCGATAAATCGCGGTAAGAGGCATATTCTCTATTCCAAACGACTTGACCCGTTCGGATTTCAACAGACGCTAGCGCACCGCCATAACTGATTGCATATATGTTGCCCAGGAAAACAAGTGGTGTGCTATCGATATCAACGATCCTATCCAGCTCCGTCGCACCCGTGGGTTTGGCAATTTGCTGTTCCCAGGCCGTTAGACCCGAATCAATTAGGTTAACAATAAGTCTGCCAGACGCGGTGCCAACAATCGCACCACCATTCGCTGCAGCAGGCGCAGATATTCCTCTTAAACTCAATGGTGGAACGTCGTTTTCGTTTTGCCATTTGATTTCTCCTGATTCAGCATCAATGGCAATCAACAATCCCGCAACCGTGTTTACGATGACAATACCTTCATCTATGGCTGGGGGCGCTAATACTTCACCCGTTACTCTTGTTCGCCATTTTACGCTGCCATCAGACTCATTTAATGCGACAACCTCGCCATTTTCGGTGCCAAAAAACACCGACCTGTATCCAACAGTAAGGCCACCTGAAACTTTGGCAGGTATTCTTCCTGCAAACAAACCATACAAATTTGTTAACCGACGTTCTTTACTTCTTTCGCTAATGTCCTGACGCCATATTCGATCGCCATCGTCAGGGTCCAATGCATAAATTCTTCCCGCTCTATCGGCAGCAAAGACCTTACCGTAATCAAATGCTGGTCTTAAACTGGAAAAGAATTCATCAGTGCCATCGCCGATACTCTTATCCCATAACACTTGTGGTTCAAACTGATTTTGCAACGGCAACAGAGTGCGGATCTCTACTTCCTCATCGTCGGCAAACCAATTCGAAATTGTTGTACAGCCAGACAAAAATAGTACCAATAGTCCAACTAAAGCCGCTTTACTCACCTTGATTGATTTCATCCTTCACTGCATCCTCAACTACGTCCTCGACCGCATCATCACTCTGTTTCGCATCAGAATTAGCGCGCGCAAAAGCGATGTTATCCAACTTCATTTGGATATTGTTGTCACCAGGAAGTTCAACCAACGCCCGATTATATGCGCTTTGAGCTTGATCATATTGACCCTTCGCATAATAAAGATCGCCTTTCAATTCAAATCGTTGATCGTCATAAGCAAATGATTGAATATTATCTAAACTCGATAGTGCCTGTTCGATGTTATCGTTTTCAAAGTAGACCTTTGACAATCGTAAATTTGCAATATCTGCCAACTCCCCCCCAGCAGCGGCAACCCTTTCGAGCGCTGCAATCGCGGTATCGTAATCCTGCTCGCTTGAAGCTTGTTGTGCTGCGATGAGGCTAGCGAGTTCTGAATAAACACTGTCTTGATGCTGCGATATGAATTCATCAACAGCAGTGGCGTCGCTGTTTTCGAGCATTTTTTGAATACTTTCTTGATAAGCAGTTGACGCCAATTCTTTTGCCTTGGTTTGGCTTTCCGCGTAAGAACCCCAACCCCATATGCCACCAATGCCAACAACAACACCTATGATTATGGCGGTGCCATTGTCTTTCCAAAATTGTTTTATAGCTTCAACTTGTTGTTCTTCTGTTTCAAACCTATCCAATTTCGCTACCTCATTAACGTATTCTGCTAACTACTTTACAAAGCATTCTTTTATGAACGCCAACAGGTCTTGTTCGCCATAAGTGGCTTGCTGACCTTCAACTCGCAATGGCTTAATACCGTATTGCGCGTTTTCAACTTCAGTTTGACCGATGACCACCGCATATCGAGCGCCGCTAGCATCTGCTTTTTTCATCTGTTTTTTAAAATTGCCGCCGCCACAATGCAACAGAACTTTTAAATATGGCATTGCTGTTCTCAATGCCTCGGCGATTTTTATTGCAGCAAGTTGCGCATCTTGACCAAGACATGTGATATACACATCAGCAGCGTTATTTGCCGGGACTTTTTGCAATTCAGTAAGCAACAGCACCAAACGTTCCATCCCTAGGGCAAACCCTACTGCCGGAGAGGCCTTTCCGCCTAACTGCTCAACCAAGCCATCGTATCTTCCACCCGCACAAACCGTACTTTGTGCACCCAATAGGTCTGTCGTCCATTCAAATACGGTGTTGTTATAATAGTCTAAACCTCTGACTAAATTCGGGTTTAACCGAAATTTTATGCCTGCTTCCGACAATATCGTTTGTAATTGCTCATAATGTATAAGCGATTCAGCACACAAAAATTCAGTGAGTACTGGAGCATCGGTAAACAGCGCTTGCACCCGCGGGTTCTTTGAATCCAAAATGCGCAAAGGATTGGTTGCTAACCGTCGCAATGAGTCTTCATCTAATGCGTCTTTATGCTGTTCAAAATATGCCACAAGTGCTGTTCGATATCGCTTTCTGTCTTCGACACTCCCCAGCGAATTAAGCTTTAGTGTGACATGCTCGAGAATACCAATTTCTCGCCACAATCTTGCACTAACCAGTATGACTTCTGCATCAATGTCCGGCCCTGCAAAACCATAAGCTTCAATGCCAAATTGATGGAATTGTCGATAGCGGCCTTTCTGCGGCCTTTCATGCCGAAACATTGGACCGAGATACCAGAGCCGCTGCTGCTGATTGTAAAGCAAGCCATGTTGGTTGCCTGCTCTAACGCACGATGCAGTGCCTTCTGGCCTAAGCGTAAGACTGTCACCGTTACGATCGCTGAAGGTATACATTTCTTTTTCAACGATGTCGGTTACTTCACCGATACTGCGTTTAAAAAGGTCGGTGCTTTCAACAATCGGCGTGCGAATTTCATGGTAGTGGTAACTCGCCACTAATGCTCGCAGTTTATTTTCCAAAAATTGCCAGCTCGCGCTGTCTACTGGCAGACAGTCATTCATTCCACGAATTGCTTGAATAGTTTTGGACAAAACGACTAAGTTTCCTTGATTTGCTATGTGTATTCTCTGCGCACCTAAAACATGCACTCATCAGAGCGCGACATTATAGGGTGAACAACACAAGAGGTAAATCCAAGTTTGAGAAATTATTTGTCGGGGTCGATTTGAGATATGTCTATTTTGCTTTTGTGGTCCAATGCGGCGGCTTTCACCGTTGCTTTAGCACGAATTTTCTTCTCTAGTTGAGCGACTAAATCATCATTTGCCAGTCTTTCTTTTTGTCGCATACCATCTTCGTAAAAACCTGACATGTTACGCGCGCCTGTCAAACCTAAATCAGACACTTCTGCTTCGCCAGGGCCATTAACAACGCATCCAATAATACTGACATCCATCGGCGTTAAAATATCATCAAGGCGTTGTTCAAGTGCATTTACGGTCGCGATAACATCGAATTCTTGACGAGAACAACTAGGACACGCAATAAAATTGATGCCGCGCGACCGTATTCTTAAAGACTTCAAGATATCAAAACCGACCTTTATTTCTTCTACCGGATCAGCAGCAAGAGATACTCTGATCGTATCTCCAATACCTTCGGCCAGCAGCATACCAAGTCCCACCGAACTTTTTACAGCGCCAGAACGCAGTCCACCTGCTTCTGTTATGCCAAGGTGCAGCGGTTGATCAATTTGCTTCGATAATAGTCGATAAGCACCGATGGCGAGAAACACATCTGACGCTTTGACGGATACTTTAAATTGGTCGAAATCGAGTTTATCGAGAATATCAACATGTCGCATCGCTGATTCAACCAATGCAGCAGGCGTGGGTTCGCCGTACTTCTCTTGTAAATCGCGTTCGAGCGAGCCACCATTCACACCAATACGAATTGGGATACCGGTGTCTTTTGCGCAATCGACGACCGACTTAACGCGCTCTATATTACCGATATTGCCCGGATTAATACGCAAACAGTCAACGCCATATTCAGCGACCTTCAAAGCTATGCGATAGTCAAAATGAATATCGGCCACAAGCGGAATTTGCACCTGTTTGCGAATGTCTCTAAACGCTTCAGCAGCATCCATGGTTGGAACGGACACCCTCACAATGTCTGCGCCAACAGCGGCAATGCGATTTATTTGCTCAACAGTAGCCTTTACATCGGTCGTTAAGGTATTAGTCATGGATTGCACGGAAATCGGTGCGCCGTCCCCTACCGGCACATTTCCAACATTAATACGAGTGGACTTGCGTCGCTTAATAGGATTTTCTGCAAACACTTAATTGCTCGCTAATGGTAGGGTTAAAACGACAGAGTTTTTCGGATTAAATCGGTTGAGATCAACTGTTTGACCGTTGTACATAATTTTAACCCTTTCTGGAGGGCACAAATTTATCGAAATAGGCGGTATACCACTTATATTCATCACATATCCTTGTGTTTTTATACCATAAGCAATGGCA
>JBCDMA010000146.1:0-9809 GCA_038744645.1 Pseudomonadota bacterium
ATGCAATGATACCTACAAATTTAACGTTCACGTGCTTAAATAACTTCATTAATAATAGAGTCCAATATAAATCGAATGGTTGTGTCTTTTTCCTTTGTCAATTAATACAAATGTTAAACGCATTTATCAACAGACCATAGAATAGACCGGTTTTCACAGAGATAATTTCATCTCGGCGCCTAAAAGACATTTCAGATACTGACGTCACTATATGCTACCTCAGCCATGCCTTCGTTATAAGAAAAATGCAGATAACAAGTATACAAAAAAATACTCAACAAAGGCTGTTTGACTGGGTATATTATCGGTAAAACGTGGTTTTAATGCAGTGTAGTCCGTTTAATTTATATGAAGAACATGATTCAACCTCTGGGATGATGTTCATGCACCAAGGTTTTTAATCGATGTTTTGCTACATGTGTGTAAATCTGCGTTGTGGATAAGTCGCTATGCCCCAACAACATTTGCACAACACGAAGGTCGGCGCCGTGATTGAGAAGATGGGTCGCAAATGCATGTCTTAACGTATGTGGAGATAAATCAACTTCAATCCCTGCGACCTTTGCATAGTGTTTGATGCGATGCCAAAACGTCTGTCTGGTCATGGTATTACCGCGCCTGCTTGGGAAAACGGTATTGGAGGGTCTAGTTAGTAGTTCAGGTCTCGCAAACTTTAGATAATCCGCGAGCATATCTTGCGCGTTTTCGCCAATCGGAACCAAACGCTCTTTGCCACCCTTGCCAGTGATACGAATAACACCCTGAACCAAGCTTAATTCATGCGTTTGCAAATTCACCAATTCCGACACTCTCACGCCTGTCGCGTAGAGCAATTCAAGCATTGCTTTGTCGCGCATTTCAATGGGATTTTCAGTGTCGGGAGCATCTAGCAATGCTTCTACTTGCGACTCTGATAGCGTATTTGGCAAATATTGAGGTAACTTGGGATTAGCAATACGCGCAAGCGGCGTTGATTCTATTTGTTTTTGTTCCAGTTGAAATGCATAAAATGCGCGCAAGGTGCTTAATAAACGTGAAGTCGAGCGCTGTGATAGCTTCTGTTTTACACGCTCTTTCAAATAGGTTTGGATATCCTCTGGTGTTACTTGTAGCAGAGACGTGACGGCGCTGAATTTAGATAGAAACGCTTCAAATTTTGTTAAATCAGTGCGATAAGCATTGATCGTATTGTCACTCAATCCCCGCTCAAGATAGAGCATACTCAGGAATTCATCAATGAGTTCAACGTTACTGATCATTAGTTGCTAACTGAATCCTCGTTTATCTTTAATAATTTCATAGGCTGCCTGAATATCTTGCGTTTTCTTCTTGGCCATATCCAATGCCTGTTGAGGCAGTCCTTTTGAAAGTAATTTATCAGGGTGGTTTTGTGCCATTAGTCGCTTGTACGCGCGCTTGACCGACTTATCATCCGCTGAGGCAGCTATACCCAAAACTTTGTAGGCATCTTCTAAGGTTGCTCGACCGTTGCTGTAGGGTCGTCTGTTATGCGTGCTATTATCGCCTCTATAACCCTTATACGCGTTCCTAAACCGTTGAGCAGCCTCATATCTGGTGACTAAAAACTCCAAATCTTTGACACTAAAACCTAGCGATTTTGCAATATTCCGCAGCACCACGCGTTCAGGGTGTGACAATGTACCGTCTGCAAACGCCGTCGTAATCAGTATTTCTAAAAAGATTTGAAGGATATCGGTACGGCCATGACAGTGCTGTCTAAATTCTTTAATCATACTTTCCAGTGGAAAGTCGCGTGCTTTGCCTTCTCGAAACGCCTGTTGCGCTTCCTTTCTCACATCGCCTTTGAGACCCATTTCATCCATTAACCTGGACGCTACTTGAATTTCGGCCTGGGTCACTCTTCCATCAGCTTTGCTGATATGTCCAAGCGCTGAATACAGTGCGTGAAAGAATACTGCATCATTTTTAATCTCATCTACTTTTGCAAAAAATCGTCCAACGCCACCAAACTTGGAAAACTCTTTTCGATAGGCAACATCGAAAAGATGCCCGATGATCAAGCCGAGTACGGCGCCGGGAAACTTTAATATAGCAAGTCCGATTATTGCGCCAATAATCTTCCCCCAATACCCCATTTATTATTTCCTTTTTTCCGTGCAGTAATCTTCTGGTATTCGATTAAACAGAACAGCAGAAAGTTAATACATAAGTGTTATTCTTACGTTATACTTTGGCTTATTTTCTCTTAGCCTTTAAACTCTTCAGCGTGTCAATCATAAGAACCAAAAATAAGAGCCCAAAAAAGGCATTATCCTCCTCAAAACAAACTCGATGAAGCATCACATTTACATTCGCACACTTCTTACATGCTCTCTCCTAGCCAGTGCAGACGTCTTTTCCGCCGAGACATGTTTGATTGATGCGTATGAGTTTGAAGCGAAGATAATACCTGAAGAACAAATTCACGTTAATTCTGATGCAGCGCAGATTGTATCAGATCAGTTAGCAACGTTCGTGGGCAATGTGAAAATTGAAACGCGAGATCGCACAATTGAAACTGATTCGGCAAGCATCGAGAACAACGGTCAAGTGATAATAGCAGATGGCAAAGTCGACTATCTCGATCCTCTATTAAAAGTCGAGAGCAGTGGGCTTGAACTCAACGCTGATCTTAAGCTGCTTCAGATGGCATCGTCAGAATACAAGATAAGCAGTGTCAATGGGCGAGGAAATTCTGACCTGTTGTCCATCTCAGAAGAAAGAGGTGTGCTGCTTGAGAGCGTCAGTTTTACAACATGCCCTAAAGGCGGTGAAGACTGGAAAATAAACGCCAGCGAAATCAAGATTGGCAGAGACAGACCCTTTGGCGAAGCTAAACATACCGTTTTTTATGTTGCAGGTATTCCCGTTTTTTATCTTCCGTATTTCGCTTTCCCGATTACGACAGAACGTCTTTCAGGTTTGTTGTTTCCTGAAATAGGCAGCTCGAGCAGCACCGGTATTGAATATACTCAACCGTTTTATTGGAATATTGCACCTAATCTAGACACGACAATCAGTCTTAGGTACATGACAAATCGCGGTATCCAGTTTAAAAACGAATGGCGATATTTAACCACTCACCACGCGGGTGAGCTGCATTTGGAATACTTGCCTAGCGATCTTGACCGTTCTGAAGATGAAGAACGCTACTTTTTTCGATACACACATCAAGGCAGCCTGTCAAAAAACTGGTCCTTATTGGCGGACATAAACGGTATCAGTGACGATAACTACATCGTTGAATTAGGCAATGATTTTTATAATCAAGCAGATACACATCTCAATCAAAAGCTGGGTCTGTATTACTTTGATGAAAACTTAAATGTATCCATGTTTGTCAAAGACTTTACTACGCTCGGTAGTTTTAATGGCAACTATCGCGCCCTGCCTGAAATCAAGCTTTCATACGCATCACAACTCACGGATTGGATCAACTTTGAACTGGATTCAGAGCTCGCGTATTTTGACAACGAAAGTGATTTATTTGCAGATGCTGCACGAGTTCACGTCGCGCCATCAATCAACATTCCTTACCAGCGCGCATGGGGTGAATTGGTGGCTGAAGCAACTGTCATGCATACGTTTTACAACCAAGATTTGCCTGACGACAATACAGAATTAGAAGAGACAGTCAGCCGCACGATCGGAGAAGCGCGATTATTTGGTTCACTGTTTTTCGAAAGACCTAATTCGGGTCCGCGTGGAAAATACATGCTGACATTCGAACCAAAAGTACAGTATCTTTTTACCAGTTTTGAGGACCAATCATCCATTGGTCTTTACGACACAACTGAACTCCTTACAACATTCGGCAATTTGTTTAGAGGCCAAGAATTTACAGGTCTTGACCGGATAAACGAAAATAATCAGTTTACGTTTGGTGCCACGTCTCGATTAATTGATCAGAGAAATAGGGAGATATTGATCGCAAGTGTTGGGCAAATTGTGCATCTTGAAGACCCGAGACTGCAAGACAGTTTTCGAACGACAAACCGCTCTGCATTGGCTGCAGAAGTGGATTGGCAAATAAATCAAAACTGGTTCTTACATGCTGACGTTCAAGTGAGTGCAACGACAGATAAAGTGGATCGCAGCAGCTTCTCGACTGAGTACAGGCTCGATGAAAACAAATTAGTTCAGCTCAACCATCGCTACATTCGAGATTTGTCAGATGAAGAAATTAATCAATTTGGTATATCGGCGAGCTGGCCTATTGCCAAGCACTGGCATTGGGTAGGACGTTGGTATCGGGACTTGGAGCTAAACCGAACCTCTGAGAGTTTTGTTGGTCTTGAATATGAAAGCTGCTGTTGGGCATTGCGGCTTACACTGCAACGACGTCTAGCAACGCGCTTTGACAATCAAGGGATACGCGACCTCAATCAATTTGACTCCAGTGTAGCGCTACAGTTCGTATTTAGAGGACTTAGCAATAACAAAAGAAATCGTAGTAAAATAGACATGCTGCAACAGGGTTTGTTTGGGTATCGCCAACCCTTTTTATTGAATTAATGGGCAAAAAAGTAGTTTGATGATGAAAGTATTACATAAATGGTTTTTGGCTTGCGTACTATGCGCTTTTTCCTTTCAACTTATTGCGAAGGATTTGCTAGACCAGGTGGCAGTGATTGTTGATCAGGGCGTTATTCTGGAAAGCGAAATCACTGACTTGGTAACAGAAGTTAAATCCTCAGCACAAGAAGAGGGACAGCAGCTCCCGTCTGAACGAGCGATACGCACACAAGCGATCGAGCGATTGATTCTAGAGAGCTTGCAGATGCAAATGGCCGAGCGCATGGGGATACAAATCAGCGACCCGCAGCTTGATCAAACGATAAACAACATGGCGCAGCAACAAGGTGCCACGCCCGAGCAGTTTCGCCAACAAATTGCATTGGAAGGATTGACTTACGAAACCTATCGCGAACAAGTGCGTAAGCAGCTCGTGATGGGGGAAGTGCGACGCGCCAACGTCCGAAGGCGTATTTATATTACCCCGCAGGAGGTCGCAACGCTAGTAGAGCTACTTGAGCAACAAGGTGCTGTGCAAGCAGAGTATCGACTTGGACATATTCTTGTCGGCATACCCAGTGGCGCTGACGATCAAGAAATTTCCGAATCCAGAGAGCGTGCAGAACGTATTATTCAATTGATTAACGAAGGTTCAGATTTCTCACGCCTTGCTATCGGGTCATCATCAGGTGCTGAAGCGCTAAACGGCGGTGATATGGGCTGGATGAACATCAACTCGATGCCTACCCTGTTTGCAGAGGCAGTCGATGGAAAACCAAAAGAAGAGTTAATTGGCCCTATTCGTTCTGGCGCTGGCTTTCATATCCTTAAGATAATGGACACTCGCGGCATTGAAATTGTTGAAGTAGAAGAAGTCAATGCAAGACACATTCTGGTAAAACCTTCCATTATATTAAGCGATGAAAAAGCACGCGATATGCTGATTGATTTCAGACAAAAACTAATTGATGGGACTGCGGACTTTGCTGAACTCGCCAAAGAGCACTCAGAAGACCCTGGCTCTGCATTGCGCGGAGGAGAGTTAGGATACGCGGATCCAAGCATATACGTACCCGAATTTCGTGACACCTTAGCGCTATTAAAACAGGATGAATACAGTATGCCAGTGCGCTCGCAACACGGGTGGCACCTGATACAACTCATCGAACGACGCACGATGGATGCCACCGAAAAACGCAAGGAAGACAGAGCTTCGCAATTAATTTTTAATCGAAAATTTCAAGAAGAAACCGATGCTTGGCTGCGCGAACTGCGAGACAAAGCCTACATAGAAGTCCTGGAATCGTAGGAATCAATATGAGTGAATTACCAAGAATTGCCGTTACCCCTGGCGAACCAGCAGGCATTGGTCCAGACCTTATGGTGGAGTTATGTCTGCGCCAATGGGACGCGCAACTCGTGGTGTATGCCGATGCTGAAATGATGATGCAGCGTGCACAACAACTTGGTAAGAAGATAAAAATCCTTCCTTATTCTGCTGGCATGAATTATATACCAAAGCCCGGGGAAATGATCGTTCACCATATCCCCGTGGAAACCATTGTGGAGCCAGGTAAACTCAATGTAGAAAACGGTGCTTACGTGGTTGAAACACTGCGAATGGCCTGTGACCAAAATATCCAAGGCGATTTTGACGCGGTTGTGACAGGGCCTGTTCATAAGGGCACCATCAACAAAGCCGGTGTGTCATTCAGCGGTCACACAGAATACTTTGCGCAACAATCAAACACAGCTGACGTTGTCATGATGCTGGCTACCGAAGGTTTGCGCGTTTGTCTAGCGACAACACATATTCCATTAGCATATGTGTCAAAAGCGATTACGCCAGAACGCTTAAGTAAAGTCATCCGCATCATCAACACCGACTTGAAGCTCAAGTTCGGTATAGCAAAACCAAGGATATATGTTTGCGGCCTCAATCCGCACGCGGGCGAAGATGGCCATTTAGGTCAAGAAGAAATCATTGTCATGAAACCAACATTAGAAAGTCTTTGCAGTGAAGGTTTTGATATCGTTGGCCCCTTGCCCGCGGACACGATATTCCACACAAAATACCTCGATGATGCCGATGTCGTGCTTGCCATGTATCACGATCAGGGTCTTCCAGTTCTAAAGTTTAAGGGGTTTGGAAACAGCGTAAACATTACGCTTGGTCTGCCTTTTATTCGCACGTCTGTGGATCATGGCACAGCAGCTGACCTCGCAGGCACTGGCAATGCAAATATCGGCAGCATGTCCAGAGCCTTGGAGACCGCTATTGATCTTGCCAAGAGAAGTGCGTGAGCAAGGTTCACTTAGGGCATCGTGCGCGAAAGCGATTCGGTCAGAACTTTTTACATGATGAACACATCATCGACCAAATCGTCAGTGCAATCGATCCCCGCCCTAAACAACAGCTTGTTGAAGTTGGCCCTGGCCTTGGTGCACTTACAGAACCCGTCGCGGAATTAGTTGACCATCTAACCTGTATTGAACTTGATCGCGACCTCGCGCTGCGACTGCGTCAACACCCATTTTTACAAGAAAAACTTACCATTGTAGAAGCCGATGTTTTAACGATTGAGCTATCGACTTTGCTGTCCAATGATAAGAACAAAAACGGAGACAAAATACGGGTATTCGGGAATCTACCGTATAACATTTCAACGCCGCTAATATTTCATTTGTTTGAACAAGTCAGCGTGATTGAAGACATGCATTTCATGTTGCAATATGAAGTAGTTAAACGGCTATGCGCAGGCGTTGGGGAAAGTCTTTATGGGCGCTTGTCGATTATGTGTGCATACTATTGTCAGGCAATTCCTGTACTCATGGTGCCGCCCCATGCGTTCAAGCCTGCACCCAAAGTCGATTCTGCAATCATCCGACTGATCCCCCATCAAACGCCACCAGTTAATGTCAAAAATATAAAGACACTTGAAAAAATCGTTGCGGCTGCTTTTAATCAGCGCCGAAAAACAGTTAAAAACAGTCTGTCAAATATGTTAACGTCTGAACAATTATCAAGATCTGGGATAGATCCAAACGTCCGGGCACAGGATTTGTCACTCTTCGATTTTGCAACGTTGGCCAATCTTTATGAACAAACAACACAGCATTAAAATAGGCGTAACGACAGAATATTTAGGCGTTTCTGATCAAACAGAAGACCAAGAAATCGTTAACGTGTTTACCTACTCAGTTAACATTACCAATGAATCCACAAGTGATGTTCAGCTTATCAGCAGATACTGGCTTATTACTAATGGTGACGGCGATCAAACTGAAGTCAGAGGAGAAGGCGTTGTGGGCAAACAACCGATAATAAAACCCGGCGATACGTTCACCTATACCAGTGCATCTATGATTAAAACAGAAGTTGGCACTATGCAAGGATTCTACATGTTCGAGACACCGGAAAAAGAAGAATTTAAAGCCCCTATTCCGATATTTACGCTTGCCGTCCCTAACAAGTTAAATTAATCAGTATGAAGAAGTTTGTCATTGGCGATATTCAAGGCTGTTACACAGGGCTTCGGACGTTACTCAATAAGGCAAAATTCAAACCCGATAGACACAAATTAGTCGCCGTTGGCGACCTAGTGGCCAGAGGTGAAGACTCTCTAAATACCCTGCTCATGTTAATGGATATGGGTGATGGATTTGATACGGTCCTAGGCAATCATGATCTACATTTAATTGCCATCGCGCACGGGATCCGCTCACCGAAGCCAAATGACAACCTTGACAATCTGCTTAAGCACAGCGAATTTCCTAAAATCGTTGATTGGTTGCTTACCAAGCCTTTAGCGATAAGAATCAAACCAAAAACGCTCATTGTGCACGCTGGACTTTATCCCCAGTGGTCGTTCAAGCAAGCCATTGCATTTTCAGACCGCATCCAACAACAACTACAAAGCGATAACATTGTTCGCTTTTTGGATGCGATGTATGGGAATGAACCCGCTGTTTGGCGTCCTGGTCTGACTGAGACCGATGAAAATCGTTTCATCGTAAATGCAATGACACGCATGAGATACATTACGCCATCCTTGGCATTGGAGTTCACGACGAAATGCCATCCAAGTGCCGCACCTCATCATTTGCTTCCGTGGTTTTTAGCAGATAACAAACAGTTGAAATCGTCCCAGCGAATTATCTTTGGACACTGGGCTAGCCTTCACGGTCTAATGTGTCGACATCACATATCTGGTACACAATTAATCGGCCTTGATACCGGCTATGTGTGGGGGAACAAAATGTCACTTTTCAACCTACAAAATGAAGACATCACAGTGATCAGCGCTTAAGTCCCTCCTTGGCGATTTTTAATGCGTTTCCGCGACGATTGTTAGACATCAATTCACTTTTTTGACCTGCGTCAATCAACCCGTTTGCGCCTAGGGAATTTCCACTGGTTCCTGGCTATCTTAGAGTCGGAAGCCAAAAATTTTGGCTACGTGTTCAACCCACCAGAGGAGATAAATTATGAGTTTCTTTCCCAGTTTGTTTGGACAGCGTAAACGCGATCCAGCAATTTTAAAAAACGAAATGGATAAGGTGTTTGATAGCTTTTTCCATGATTGGCCAGCGGCGTTTACTGGCAAGTCTAATGGAATGCTATTCAGCCCTGCTGTGGATATGGCAGAAACGGATGAAAGCCTCGAAATATCCGCCGAAATTCCTGACATGAATAAGGAAGATATTAACCTCGAATTGCATGGAGATCATCTCATGATCTCAGGCGAACACAAGTTCGAAAGAGAAGAGGAAAAGGAAAAAGGATATCACTTTGTCGAGCGCCATCACGGTTCATTTAAACGGGTATTACCGCTACCTTTCAGTGTGCCAGATGATGCAGATATAAAGGCAAGCTATGACAAAGGCGTACTTAAAGTCTTGATCCCAAAAACGGAAATAAAATCAGTATTTCCTAAACAAGAGGGGCTGCTGCCCCTCTTCTTTTAAGATGTGCGACAATGCGTATGCATTTCACTGTTGTTGATTAATAAAGGCTTTAAACCGCGCTCTAGTGTTTTCATCTGCTTTTTCGTACCAGAAATGCAACATCTCTTCTGCAGTGGTCGCTGCTGCGACAGGTGGTTTTGCACCTATAGCTGGTGCGCTAGGTCCTTCGACAGCTATCGCTGCTGCGGGCAACTGGGTTTGGACCTGTGTAGGGGCCTTAACTTGCGCTGGGACTTGAGTCTGAGTCGGCGCTTGCACCACTTGAAGTTGTTGCGTAGGCGCGATCGGCACTGCTACAGGCAACG
>JBCDMA010000147.1:0-9785 GCA_038744645.1 Pseudomonadota bacterium
AGCAGAAGTGCCTATACTGGGCAGTGCACTGGTCAAGATATTATTCTTCTGCAAGCTCTGAATTGAAAATAAGCCTGCATAGACAAACCCGATAACGATTATCGTACTGCGAACCCCTTTCCCGAACGAGAGTTTTGTCTCTTGATTCACAGTAAATAGGTAGCCGAACGCGGCAATCAGTAATACAGCCCACAGTAGACTGGTCCAATCAGCAATAATAAACCGTTCAATAAACAAAATGGCTACGCTGAGCATCATAAAGCCAAACACTACTTTGACTACATTCATCCAATTGCCGGCTTTAGGCAGGATCTTCCCGCCTGTCATTGCAAATAAAATGAGCGGAATACCCATGCCAATGGACAAGGTGTATAGCGCTGTGAAACCAAATACCAGTGAATCTGATTGTGCTACCAACAATAGCACCGCGGTCAAAGGCGCCGTGGTGCAGGGTGAAGCAATTAGACCAGAGAGAACACCCATGATAAAGACACCGACCAGATTGCCGCGCTTTTGTGTGTTGCTCAGCGCGTTAAGCTTTTCTTGCCATTTACTTGGAAGCTGTATTTCATAAACGCCAAACATTGCCAGCGCGAGTAGCACAAACAATACGATAAAAATGCTCAACAATACGGGGTGTTGTAATGCTGCTTGAAACTGCGCGCCTGCAGACGCGACGATAAGTCCCAATACGCTATACATGATGGCCATGCCTTGCACGTACACTAGCGATAGGACAAATGCATTCGACAATGACACTTGTTTGCGATCTTTACCTAAAACAATGCTCGAAATAATGGGGTACATGGGATAAACGCAAGGAGTGAACGCCAATCCGATACCTGCTAGCAGAAGAACACCGAGTTTAATTAACGTGCTTTGGTCCGATAATAACTGTTCTAACAGCGTGAATTGTGCAGACGTTGCTTGTTGTGGGTCACTTGTACCGACCTCGCTTTTGAGCTGCTGACTGTCTCCCGTGGCATTGAGATAGATTACTTTTGTCGTCGGTGGGTAGCAAAGCCCTGCTTCAGCACAGCCTTGATATCGTAACGCCACTGAGCCGTCTTGTTTAGCACCAATAATTGGATAGACGATTTCCATGTCCTCGAGAAACACTTCCGAAATGCCGAAAAACTCATCTTCAATTTCAACAGCAGGGGGAAAGCTAGGTTCACCTAGTTCAACGTCTGTTAGCGATGTTTTGAATTGCTTTTTGTAGAGATAATAGCCTTCTGCGATATCCCACTTTATGATCAACTGCTCGCCTTTCTGCTCGTGATTAAGCACAAATGCTTCTTCGACTTTCAAGAACGTGGGTGAATCAGCAAATAGCGATTCCGGGGTTTCTTGTGCAATGCCCTTTTGAAAAAATGAAAGCGCAAGCAAAATTACGAAACTGGTCACGAACAATTTTTTAATCACGTTAGAAAAACTCACTTATCAAACTACTCAGTCAATTTATGCTCACAAGACCCGAGCGCTACCTGTAAAATTTCAAGTTTACCTATAATCAACTTAAGATTGAATATTAGAAATTTATCCCAAGGTATATCACATAGGCATTTGCGTATCGGCGCCGCCTTGATACCACCATTGTTTTAACGCCGAATCGTATACTACTGTGTCAAAATAGAACACTGGGTATAGACCAATTTTACTGCCGGAGATTCACTTGTTAGTTTTATTTTTACTGTTTGTCTGTTTGCCGATTCTGGAGATCATGTTGATCATTGAAGTGGCGGGCAATATCGGCGGGTGGTATACGTTTTTATTAGTTGTAATCACCGCATTTGTTGGCGCTTTTTTTGTAAAAAAAGAAGGCATTAGCACATTAAACAGCGTTCAGACAAAGGCCGCAAACGGAGAAATGCCAGGCACTGAACTTGTAGAGGGAATACTGTTGTTAATTGCTGGCGTGTTGTTGGTTACCCCTGGGTTTGTCACTGATATTTTCGGTTTGTTACTAACGTTCCCAGTGACAAGAAAACGGTTTGTAGCAAGACTACTAACACATCTGGAAAACAAGCAAGCCTCAGGACAAAATTCATTCTACTTCAGATTCCAACAATCAGAGATGCATCAGAACGCTCGCCAAAGTCCGTTCACACGAGAGACAAACAATAAAAAAGGTGATGTTTTCGAAGGCGAGTTTCACGATATGACAGATGCTGACAAACGCGATCGCTTGGAGTAATACCCGAGGCAGCCTCGTGTGTTCTTTCATCCAACTCGATCCCTCAACTAAATACAACCTCAGCATAGTCAATCATCTCACCGCGCGCGGACCGGCCTTACAACTCCGTGATTTCGCACTTTGGAAAAAAATATCAGTTTTTTTACATTTTACTCTTGAGATCGTTTGTGAAAGCCCCACTTTGCAAACGATAATGTCAATTTCTGTATTCTTGGCAGAATCTGGCAAGAGTATTTATAACAATATTAATTGGAATTTTCAGGAGATATGAAAATGGCAATTCGTCCTTTACATGATCGCGTAATTATCAAGCGCGAAGAAGTCGAAAGTAAATCCGCAGGCGGCATCGTCTTGACGGGTTCAGCAGCAGAGAAATCCACGCGCGGAAGCGTCATGGCTGTTGGCAATGGTCGAGTACTTGAAAATGGAAACGTACAACCACTGGATGTGAAAGTGGGTGATACTGTTATTTTCAATGACGGATACGGTGTAAAAACTGAAAAGTTGGATGGTGATGAAGTCCTCATCCTTAGCGAAAGCGACATCCTAGCGATCGTTGACTAGTCAACAACGCTTTACTTCACTTTATTGTACAGATATCGAATTTAGAGGAATTAAAAAATGGCAGCTAAAGAAGTCCGTTTTGGCGATGACGCTCGCAGCAAAATGCTAAAAGGCGTAAACGTTCTAGCAAACGCAGTAAAAGTAACTTTGGGTCCAAAAGGCCGCAACGTAGTATTAGATAAGTCATTCGGTGCCCCTTCAATCACAAAAGACGGAGTATCAGTGGCAAAGGAAATCGAACTTGAAGATAAGTTCGAGAACATGGGCGCACAGATGGTTAAAGAAGTGGCGTCTAAAGCAAATGATGAGGCAGGTGACGGTACCACAACAGCGACTGTCCTAGCGCAATCAATTGTTACTGAAGGATTGAAATCTGTTGCTGCTGGCATGAACCCAATGGATCTCAAGCGCGGTATCGACAAAGCAGTTATTGCGTCAGTAGAAGCGCTTAAAGAGCTATCCACTGAGTGTTCAGACAGCAAGTCTATCGCACAAGTAGGCACAATCTCTGCAAACTCTGACGAAGAAGTGGGTCAAATCATTGCTGACGCAATGGAAAAAGTTGGTAAAGAAGGCGTCATCACTGTAGAAGAAGGTCAAGCACTTCAAAACGAATTAGAAGTCGTTGAAGGTATGCAGTTTGACCGCGGTTACCTTTCCCCATACTTCATCAACAATCAGGAGAATGGCACTGTTGAACTAGACAGCCCTTATATCCTCCTAGTTGATAAAAAAGTCTCTAACATCCGTGAATTGCTTCCTACTTTAGAAGCCGTTGCAAAGTCGTCTAAGCCACTTTTGATCATCGCTGAAGATGTTGAAGGTGAAGCACTTGCTACACTGGTCGTTAACAACATGCGCGGCATCGTTAAAGTTGCTGCTGTCAAAGCGCCTGGTTTTGGTGACCGTCGTAAAGCAATGCTACAAGATATCGCAATCTTGACCGGTGGTACTGTCATTTCTGAAGAGATCGGTCTTGAACTTGAAAAAGTTGAACTTGAAGATTTAGGTACTGCAAAACGCATCGTTATCAACAAAGATAACTCTACAGTCGTTGACGGTAATGGCGAGCACGAAGCTATCGAAGGGCGTTGTAACCAAATCCGCGCACAAGTTGAAGAATCCACGTCTGATTATGACAAAGAGAAGCTTCAAGAGCGTTTAGCGAAACTTTCTGGCGGTGTTGCAGTTATCAAAGTCGGTGCTGCTACCGAAGTCGAAATGAAAGAGAAGAAAGCACGTGTTGAAGATGCACTTCACGCGACTCGTGCTGCCGTTGAAGAGGGCGTTGTTGCAGGCGGTGGTGTTGCACTTGTAAGAGCCGCTGCAAAAATTGCGGGGCTTACTGGTGATAACGAAGACCAAACGCACGGTATCAACCTAGCGCTACGCGCCATGGAAGCTCCACTTCGCCAAATCGCTGAAAATGCGGGCGCTGAAGGTTCAGTTGTAACAAATGAAATCAAAGCAGGTGAAGGTAACTTCGGATATAACGCAGGCAATGATAGCTACGGCGACATGTTAGAAATGGGTATCCTTGACCCAACCAAAGTGACTCGTTCTGCACTTCAGTTTGCTGCATCTATCGCGAGCTTGATGATCACGACTGAAGCGATGATAGGGGACGTTCCTAAAGATGAAGCTGCAGCTCCTGCAATGCCTGATATGGGCGGCATGGGCGGCATGGGCGGCATGATGTAAGTCGTCTCTTGACTCTGATATAGAAGACGCCGGGCATATGCCCGGCGTTTTTTTATCATCCAATTAATTTCTTGGTCGGTATAACAAAGACCAACTCATATCCACACAGCCTAATTAAATTTTCAATGCAAAAATCTATAGCGACCCTTAAGCATCATCAGTGTTTACTCGCCAAGTGTATTTTCATTTCCGCTCTATGTCTGCCGTTGAGTTTGCTTGCGCAGCAAGAGTCTGCAGATCGCGCACTCACGGGTTTTGAGTCCAGTGGCGAACTTCAACCACTATGGGAGTTTGGTATTGGTGGCGGATACGCGCTTACACCTAATTATCCTGCCTCATCGGAACGCAATAATATTGGGCTCGCGCTTCCCTATGTTATCTATCGAGGTGATATCTTTCGCGTTGGCGATGGCGGTGGTGCTAGGGCCATCGTTGCAGAGGATTCTAATTGGGAGCTGGATTTATCCGTCGGCGGTGCATTCTCAGCAGACAGCGATGAAGACGGTGTAAGGCAAGGTATGCCTGAGCTTGACTTTCTTTTTGAAGTTGGGCCCCAACTTATCTATCTGGCTTACGATGAGCAAGATGAAAACGGCTGGCAGCAACGATTGAATATCCGATTTCAGGCTCGGGCAGTGTTCAGTTCAGATTTTGAACGAATCAACCAGCGAGGCTATGTTTTTGAACCTGAAATCCAATGGCAACAAAGAGGATGGCCAACTGACGACACGGCACTCAATATCAGGTTTTCTGTAACCTTTGCCACAGAAGCGCTTCACGAATATTTCTATCAGGTTGCGCCAGAATTTGCGACTGAACAACGATCTGAATTCGACGCAGGCGGCGGTTATTTGGGCAGCAATTTCAGTGTTGGATTTTCCTTTCCGATCACTGACAATATAAGAACATTTATTGGCGGCTCAGTCAGCTCTCATCACGGCGCTGCTAATGAGGACAGCCCATTATTTGAAGAGCAACTGAATTGGCAAGCGGGTATTGGGTTTGTATGGCGGCTGTATGCATCTGAGGCCAAAGCAAGTTATTGACAGTGGAACAAGTCCGTTGGTTAAAACAGAGCTGCTAATTGGCACCTATGATGTCTTCAAATTCGAAAAATTCTGTCTCTGGGTCATCGTTCTTCTGCTGCAATAGCGCTAGGGTCTCTTCGTATAACTCTTTAGCGCAGCCACCACCTGAGGGCACTGCTACGCCAACGGCAATCTTACAATGTACGTCGTCTGAATCATGCGCACCTACACTGATGTTGGATTTTAATAGAACATCCGCAATCTGTTTCGCTTTTAAACGGGCACCCGGTCGTGAACAATCAGATAGCAACAAAGCAAAGCAATCTTCGTCAATAGACGCGAGCATATCTCCGGGCCTTGCGCCTACAGATGCCAATTCATCTGCAAGACTCGCGATAAGCGCGTAGTACTCATCTTCGCTATGTGTCTTCTCAAAGAGTTCCCTATTATCGAGCCGGATAACCAACAGTGACAAATGGTGCCAATATCTGCTACATCTCAACCATTCTTGTTGCAAGGTTTCATCAAATTTTGCTGCGTTTGGCAAGTGCGTAAGCGGATCGATATCAATCAGTGTTTCAAGATCGAGCATTCGTCGATACTGGCTCGCGTGTGATTTTATTCTAGAGACTAACTCAGGTAATGCGGCTGGTTTAACAATGTAATCAGAAGCGCCTGAATCAAATGCCGTAGTTTTAAGGCTTTGATCATCGCGGTCTGACAATAGCACCACTGGCGTATTTCTGGTTTGTTGATTGTTTCGAACACTGCTGCAAAAAGAAACAGCATCGTTAAAGGTTTTTTGACTATCTAGCAGTATGGCGTCAGGGATTGCATTCTGGTTAAGCTGTGATAAGGCCTGTTGCAAACCATCTACTAAGGAAATAACAAAGTGCTCCGAAAGCGCTGTAGCGTACGACTGCAACTGATCTTTGCTTGTTTCAATAACCATCACACGATAGCTTTCACCCAATGTGTTTCCCCCTATTTTGTTAATGAATAAGGTAACATGACTAAAGATCTATTAAAATTTCATTAACATCATCAATTGGTCGGATAAGCAGTGGTCCCTAAGTAAGATAGGCAAATGTATTTGAGGAATATGTCAATTAGACATGGTCTTGGTCAAAGTCAATGTCCCCGTAAAGTTTCACTCGGTTACGGCCTTGATTTTTCGCTTGGTTCAATGCCGTATCGGCATGTTGCGTGAGGTCTTTGGCTTTCAAACGAGACATTAAAGGCAGCGTTGTTACGCCGACGCTAATGGTAATGCACTTTAACGTCGTTAGCTTGGACGCCTTGTGTTCAATGCGATTGTCCTGTACTAGCTTTTGAATTTTCTCCGCGTATGCCACAGCACCGTTAGCATCGATGTTAGGCAAAATATAAGCAAACTGACCGCCTTCATATCGCGCGATGAGGTCACCTTTGCGATGTAGTTGCCCATCTAATAATTGCGCGATTTCCAGTAGGCGTTTATCTCCTTCAATATGTCCGTAATGCTGGTTATATTCATTGAAATGATCGATATCGATAAGCAGTAGCGCCAATGACGTGTGGTTACGATACGCCCTGCCCATCTCTTGCTTTAGCACTTCGTAAAAATAACGCCGATTGAATAGACCTGTCAGCCCGTCTCGACGGCTGACTTCCTGTTGATATTGTTCCGCTTGCGCGTGCATCCTTTCCGCGTCATCGGAATGGCGTTTGAGCCTTAATGCGTTCTTAAACAACTTCGCATTCGCATAGGTGATGAATGCGATGGCGGTGAAGAAAATCATAAAGATCGCACAGACGATCATGCTCTCATCAGAACCGATAAACCCTAGGTGTATCATTACTGGCACAACGAGTGGCGCATTGAAACTCAACATTGCGGAAGGACTAAAGCCAAGCATTATCAGCGAAATACTCACTAGGCAGAGCGTAACCAAACCAATGAAATAGGCGGCAGCTGATTGATCGAGCGGAACAAGATAAATCAAACCAAATGCGTAGGTCAATGCAACAACAGATGACACTGCCAGCCAACCCAGTTTCCATTTCTTTTTGGTAGCGAGAGAAAACCTAGCTTCGTTGCCCTTGTACAGAACATGACCGCTTACCCACAGACAGATGCATAGAAGCAGTGTGGCAAACCAAGCGTGCAGAGTGAATGAGTCAACGACACGGTCAAGCACGTGAATAATGACAACAACCATAAGCTGAGCAATGACCATAAAAGGCGTGCGCTGAAACAGTAAATCAATGCGTTCAGATTGCGTCTCAATATGGAATTCTTGGCTCATTGCTATCTAGTTACCAGTTGTCTCATGTGCATCAACCAAAAATGTATCTCGATGTTAGTACATTATTCAGTACTTTTGTTCTCATATTTTAGTTGCCAAAACTTTGGGGTTGCCGTGTTAATCAAATTGCTTTCTGCATTCATCAAAAATGCAATCCCTGTTTTAAGGTCGGGTGAAAATGAAATATCGGCGCGATACCCTTGTACCCAACCACTGTGGTGATTAATTCTAATCCCCTGATAATCATAGACGCGCCAACCAAGTCCGTAATGTGCCGAGTCTAGCTTACCACGCCACCCTCGACGCCTTAATTCTCTTTTGGTTTCAATCAACGGCGCGGTGATTTCATTGACTATCGAACTGTCAATAACATCAGTGTTCTCTAACAGCATAGCCCTTAGCCACTTCGCGAGATCCGCCGCACTTGCATTAACACCCGCTGCACCAGCATATCTGTAGTATGTGTCTTTGACTTTGACTTCTCGCCATCGATTTCTAGCGATCGCAGCGTGAGGTCTGGCCCAATTAGCAGACTGCAATAACTTCTCACGGCCGATAGTTGCGTTCATGTCAAGTGGCTCAAAAATAGCCTTATTCATTTCCTTTTCAAAAGACGTGTTGTTGGCCAGATAGTATTCCTCCAGCAAACCAAAGAATACGTTTTGGTATGTGTAACAGCGGCCGGGATCACACAGCGGTTTAAGCTCTTCGAGCATCGACATAACACGTGTTCTCTTGTAACCCGCTTCGATCACATTGTCATAGGCATTTGGGGTAAATCCGGTAGATTGGCCGATCACGTGTTGGAGGCGGATTGGTTTAGTATCGCTTTCGCTGAACTTGTATTGCGGTGTTAAAAGGTTTAACGGTTTATCCCATTGCAAATCAGGATTGTCTTGCTGCATTGCCAACAAGGTCCCTGTAAACGTCTTAGACACAGACGCCAGACGAAATATAGTGTTTTTGCCAATGCGATTGCCGCCTTTCCTGGTATACCCGAACGTGTAGTATCGATTGGGTTTTCCCTCCTCTACCACAACAATGATAAAACCGGGGATACCCTTATTCGCTGCATCAATGCGCAGATTAACTGCAAATTGATCTAACCATGCTTCCCGAGCAAAAACACTGCTAGAAAAAATGAAAACCGTGAGAATTAAGAAAATACGATAAAGCACAATTTTTTAAGAATTAGTTCCGAAAAACACGCATTTGTTTACGTGCATTGCATTACAATTGATAAATCAAAAAAATAAAGTCGCGTGATGTTACCACTTTTTGTTGCCCTATGTTATCCAAATTACTAACACCCGATCAGTGTCAAAGAGCAAGACATTCTAGAGACCCGAGATTCGACGGTTTATTTTATATAATGGTTCGATCTACCGGTATTTTTTGTCGTCCTGTTTGCCCAGTCAAAGCGCCAAAAGAAGAAAACGTAAGTTATGCTTTCAGTGCAATTGAAGCGATGCATAAAGGGTACCGACCTTGCTTAAGATGCAGACCAGATAGCTCTCCCGGCTCTTTCGCGTGGAAAGGGGTTGAAACGACAGTTGAACGCGCCGTTTCGCTCATTGAAAAAAATCCCGAAAAATCAATACAATCTATTGCAGAAAGGCTGGGTGTTTCTTCTCGCTATTTGCAGCAATTATTTATGCGCTACATTGGCGTGCCACCAAAGCAATACATGCTTTTTCAACAGCTTTTAATGGCTAAAAACCTGCTGCATCAGACGTCAATGAGCGTTGAACTTGTCGCACAAAACGTTGGATTTTCAACGGCAAGACAACTGCAATTGCACAGCAAAAAGTACTTAAAATTGACACCACGAGAGATCAGACAGAACAAAACATTGTCATCATCGGATAATGTTTGCATCTTTTTGACATATAACCCGCCTTACCAATGGGAGCAACTCAGATCATTTTTGCAGTTTCGTCAAATTGAAGGCAATGAAAACTACACTGACGATTCAATCGCCAAGCATCTTAATATCAATGGCGAACC
>JBCDMA010000148.1:0-9776 GCA_038744645.1 Pseudomonadota bacterium
AAGTTTAGCCCAACCACAGCAACACCCATTTGGTAGGGCTCCACGATTGCCTGCAACTCTTGTTCAACGCGCGCTCGTATCACTTCACGACCGCCGGTTAAAATGTCGTCCATTGTCGAATGACCAATGACATAACGAATAGCACTATCAAACGCTTGGCTCAGCGACGTTCTTGGATCAATGACCGCATAAACCCAACGGTATGGGTCGACCACTCTAAACTGCACTTCCATTTCGACGCTGACCATGTTCTCATCTTCAGTCAACATGGCGCCTCTTGAAGATAGGGAGCTGATTTCCTGGACGTTGACTGGAACCACTTGATCTATGAACGTAAACTTCCAGTTAAGGCCAGGATCGACCAATTGATTAAATTCGCCAAACCTTAAAAGCACACCTTTTTCAGCTTCTTTTATTGTGTAAAATCCGCTTAACGCGTATATCACGATGGCAACGATTGCGATATACATGAAACCCTTGCCGCTCAGGTTAGCGCCGCCACCAGATGAACCGCCTTTACCGAACTTGCCAAACAGATTTTTGAGAACGTCATCTAAGTCGGGAGGACCTTGATCGTTTCCACCTCTGTTTTTCCAAGGGTCTTTATTGTTACTACCACCAGGCTCATTCCAAGCCATATATTCATACTCCAATATATTTCGTTAACCGGTTATTATACTTCATAAAACTGCAATCAGTTTTGCATCCATATAATAAAACTGTAAACTTTCGCTTTGTATCTAAAAGATAGAACAGAAAACTAATTAATGACATATTGACTTAGACGGTTTTCTACTTTTTTGTCCAACCGGTGCCAATCCGTAGTAGGCAGGGTAACTGAAACAAGCCACTCCCCTTTTTCACTGTACTTTTGTTGCTTTATACAGTTTTGCTCAAACAGCAGTCCCCTTACCTTTCCATCACCGGCGGGAACGCAAAGGTCATAATGCACCATGCTCTGCCTAAGCCTTTCAGTAAGGGCTTTTTTCAGTAATTCAATACCTTGTTCTTGCTGCGCTGATATCCAGACGCGTTCAGGTTTGTTATCTTGGTCATAATCGATGTGGGGCTCCACTTCGGCGAGCCTGTCGATCTTATTGCAAACGATTAGCTGCGCCACATCAGATGCGTCGATTTCTTCCAAAACGGCATTCACTTGGTCAATATTGTGCGCGTATTGTTGGTCAGAAAAATCCACTACATGGAGTAACAAATCAGCTTCCTTTGTCTCTAGCAAAGTTGCTTTAAATGCCGCCACTAGATCATGTGGTAAATGCCGTATGAAGCCAACAGTATCAGCTAAAATGACTGGCCCAATCTCGTCTAATTCAATTTTGCGAAGCGTTGGATCTAACGTAGCAAATAATTGATCAGCGGCGTACACATCAGCTTTCGTCACAGTATTAAACAGCGTTGACTTACCGGCATTGGTGTAACCGACCAAGGATACAGATGGAATTTCGGCTCTTTTTCTGGCTCTGCGACCTTGTTCACGTTGCTTTTGTACGCGCTCTAATCTACGAAGAATTGACTTGATCCGTCCGCGTATCAAACGTCGGTCAGACTCTAGCTGAGTTTCACCCGGCCCCCTCAAACCAATACCGCCTTTCTGGCGCTCTAAGTGCGTCCAGCCTCGAACGAGTCTCGTGGAAATGTGTTTCAGTTGGGCAAGTTCGACTTGCAGTTTTCCCTCATGCGTACGCGCACGCTGCGCAAAAATATCGAGAATTAAGGACGTCCTGTCCAATACTCTGCACTTTATAACTGCCTCAATATTACGCTCTTGAGAAGGAGACAATGCGTGGTTAAATATGACGACGTCAGCATTCAATGCTTGAACAACGCTTGCAATCTCCTCAACTTTGCCTGTCCCGACAAAGAACTTCGCATGAGGAGATGTTCGCTTTGCTGTGATGACAGTAAGCTGATTTACCCCTGCAGACGAGACAAGCATCTGCAGTTCTTGGATATCTTCTTTGTTTAGTTCGTCAGTAAAATCAACATGAACCAGTACCGCGTTTTCACCGGTTTCATAACGCTCGAACAAAGATTAACTCCAACCTATTCTTGGTTCCCGTCTGAATCACTGTGATTGGTAGGCATTGTGATTGCACGTGACGGAACAACGGTCGATATGGCGTGCTTGTACACCATCTGACTTACGGTATTTTTTAACAACACAACAAACTGATCAAAAGACTCAACTTGACCTTGTAACTTGATACCGTTAACGAGATAAATAGAAACGGGAATGCGCTCTTTCCTGAGTGCGTTTAAAAACGGGTCTTGTAGGGACTGACCTTTAGCCATTACACATCCTTAATTTTAGTCTTATTATTATCTTGTTGTTTTTCTAAATTGATTATTATCGACTTTTTTATTCTTGTATTGTCGCATTCTACTTTTGGTGCGAGTTTTTTAATAATCGTATTTATTTAGGGTTAGTGTTTCGCTCTTGGTACCACCGATCGAACTTCGAGTTTACACTAAAGTTTAATCAAGTTGCACCAATTTTTTCAACGATGTGACGCAGGTTTCCACCGTCTCCGCTTTTTAATACATGCGCATCAGACCAGCTGCGCAACCATGTAAATTGGCGCTTTGCGAGTTGTCGCGTGGCCGCAATCGCCTTCTCTCGCATGGTCTCTAAATCGTCTTTTTTATCTAAGTAAGCGTATATTTGTCTATACCCTACACTACGCATTGAAGGCAGATCTGGATTTAGCTGATAAGTGCGTAATAAAAATTTAACCTCATCAATCAAACCAGAACGCAACATGCCATCAAACCGCATTGCAATTCTTGAATGGAGCGCTTTGCGATCCTCAGGCAATAAGCAAAATTGCATAGGACGATAAGATAAACCCGGACGTTTTTGCGCTTGCCAAAAGCTCATAGGTTTACCCGTTGCAAGATAAACTTCGTACGCTCTACTCAATCGTTGTGCATCATTTGGATGAATACGTTTGACGATATCAGGGTCAACTACAGATAATTCTTCATAAACGGCCTCGAGTCCATCTTGTTGAATTAAAGTCTGCACCTTTTTCCTGACAGACTCATCACTCGATGGTATATCGGACATGCCGTTGATTAATGCATTGAAGTACAGCATAGTGCCACCCGCGAGTATCGGCACTTTCCCGCGCATTAGAATATCATTTACTTTTTCTATGGCATCTTTGACAAACTCTGCAACGGAGTAACGTTGTTCTGGTGTTTTGATATCAATCAACCAGTGCGGTACACCTTGTCTTTCTTCCAATGAAGGTTTGGCAGTACCAATGTCCATATCTTTGTAAACTAATGCGGAGTCGACACTAATGATCTCGCCACGTGTTTCTTTTGCTAAGGCGATAGCTAAATCCGTTTTACCAGAGGCGGTGGGACCCATGAGTGAAATCAATAGCGGTTGTTTCAATTTAACCCTTTAAGTTTCTTTTCATTGAGTGTTATTGCGCCCGTGAGCCATCTTTCATCGCTTTCATCAAACCGTGTAAGCCAGTACATAATCATGTTTTCATTAATTGCTGTCTGTCTACACCATGCTTTAGCGATTAAATCATATATGTAATTAGACACTTGTGCCGAAGTTGATGGGCTAAAATGCTCGATAATGTCAGAAAACATACCCGCCCAAGGAAGGTGTTTAATTTCCGAGGGAACTTGCAATAGAACTAATCGTTCATTTCGAAGTTGCACGTCAAAACCACAACGGTTCATCTCATTCACCAAATCCACCTCAGCATGGTTGGGTTTTACAGTGACAGGCATCAATAAAGGTTGCATAACCACATCGTTGCATTCCCCTGTGAGACTTGATAATAAAAAGCAATGCGCCAACATTGCATTTGATTGCATGTAAATAGTATTTCCAAATTTCAAGAGCGCGTAATCACCCACGCATATAACCGGCATATGCACCTGAGATGAACGATTTGACTTACTTTGTTGAAATACCGCTTTTGATGCTTCTTCTACGGATGATTCACTTGTCGATGCCTCAATTGAGGATGATACATCCGATAGCAATGCTTGATAGATTGCGTTTTTCTGTTGGGCATCCGCTATATGCTTCCGGACATCGTGTTTGTGTGTATCATGCTCTTGTAAATTGATATAGAGAGACTGGGATGTGCTTTGCGACTTATGCGATCCATCTTTGCCTGCGGTTTTGATGTTGGTATCAATTCTTTCAGGAGGCCTAATATAATCATGCGTCGATTGATAATGGTTTTCTAAATTATTCACCATATCAGGATTGATTTTATCACCTACCTCAGGCTCTGAATTTTTTGTGGCGACGTCATCATCGCCAAGGCCATCATTCTTTGCCTCAATCGCTTCGAACAATCTATCACTGATTGCTTGATACAATGCATTATGTACATCTCTTGACCGATGGAATCGAACTTCGTGCTTTGCTGGATGAACATTTACGTCGAAAAGCGTTGGTGCCATGTTGAGGAAAATAACGAAGCTTGGATGCTTTGCGTCGGGCAACATACCTTCATAAGCCTGTCTAATTGCGTGCATAAGCAATCTGTCTTTCACCATGCGCTGGTTGATAAATAGATATTGGTTTTCGTTGGTATCAAGTCCCTGACCAACTTCACTTATCCAACCTTTGATGTTCAGGTCCGCATTAGCATATTCAAAATCGAGCAACTGATTGGCATCAGCTTGTTTGAACATTTTCTTAATGCGCTCAAATACATCAGATTTCGTGAGTTTTAATACATTTTTACCGTTGTGAATCAGTTCAAATGATATATCCGGATAAGCCAGCGCGATGCGCTTGACGGTTTTTTCAATGTGCTGAAATTCAGTCTTTTGTGCTCGTAAAAATCGTCGTCTCGCAGGCGTATTATAAAACAGATCGATCACATCAACAGATGTACCATTGGGGTGAGCAGCCGGCTGGCATTTGACGTTCATATCAAAGCCTTCAGTGTAAGCCTGCCAAGCACTGTCTTGTTGTTTTGGTTTTGATGTTAAAACGCATTGGCTTACTGCGCTAATACTTGCGAGTGCTTCGCCACGAAACCCCATCGTATGAATACTCTCAAGCTCATCGAGACTGTAGATTTTACTCGTGGCGTGTCTCGACAACGCGAGCATAATTTCTTCCTTTGCGATGCCATCGCCATCGTCTCGGATACAAATTTTCTTGTGTCCACCTTTTTCGATATCTACAACAATTTTAGTTGCATGGGCATCAATGCTATTTTCAACAAGTTCTTTGACAACAGAAGCAGGGCGTTCAACCACTTCACCCGCGGCAATTTGGTTCGCAAGTTGCGTGGGTAATTGACGTATTTTTCTGGGGGGTTGTTGGTCAGGCACGTGGAATTTTAAGTACTTGACCTACCATGACAACATCGGAAGTAAGGTTGTTTTCATTTTTGATTTGGCTGATCGTGACGCCATAACGCTGCGCCAACATTGACAATGAATCACCTGCGCTTACTTTGTGTTGTGTGGGCTTATCCTTCTTCCATTGCGCCCACAAAGTACCGTCAGGCGGTGTGCGACGAAAAAAGGTTTGAATTGAATCGAACATGGCATCCGCTAGACGCTGTCTGTGTGCAGACCAATTTAAATTCTTCTCTTCCTCTGGATTGCTTATAAAACCGACCTCTACCAAAATCGACGGCGTTTCTGGCGCTGTCAATACGGCGAGGCTTGCGCTTTGCGGTGTGCGTTTGTGCATCTTTGTAACCTGCTTCATATCACGTATGAGTTGGTGACTTAGCTCATAACTGGAAGCGCGTGACAAATCCATAGACATATTAAATATGGTTTCTGCAAAGTAGCGCTCAGTATCACGATCTTCAATGACTTCTGCTGCTGCACCCAACAATGCAGAACTTCGTTCAGTTTGTTCTAACAATCGACCTAATTCACTATCAGCACGTCCCTTTGATAACACCCAAACAGAGCCGCCTCGCGGCTGCGGTGTCGTGAAGGCATCTGCGTGAATGGATACCAATAAATCAGCGTTTTCCCTCGCGGCAATTTTGGGCCGGTCATTGGGATGGATGTAATAATCACCTGTGCGTGTCATAACTGCACGCAAACCTGGCTCTTTGTCGATTAGCGATCGAAGTTTTTTTGCAATAGAGAGTGTAATGCGCTTTTCATAGGTGCCTGCTGGTCCTACTGAGCCTGGATCGCTCCCACCATGACCTGCATCAATCACCACGATGATATCTTTGTCTCGATTAGGCCCAACGTTAGTTGCTAATACGGGCACGGGATCAGGATCGATGACTTCGACGACCAATCTATGGGCGTACGTGTCCGTTTTTTCCAATGCAAAAATGGATATGTTGACCTTTTTTGTTAACTCAAGCACCAATCTGGTATCACCAGATGATTTTGGCGTGCTGTGTCTTACCTTACTAACCAAATTCCCTGTCAGCGCCAATTTTGAAAAACTATAGTTTCGATTCACACCTGAAAGGTCAATAACCAGCCGTTGCGGATTTTTTAGTGAGAAATAGCTATAGTCGGGGGCAGAACCAAGTTCTAACACAAACCGACTTGTATCGGCGGTATGCGAAAACCGCGTATCAAGAATATTACTTGCTACAGCAGCACCGCTCAGGAAGGTCCCGATAAAAAGCAGCATGAGTTTGTAGAAAAATTGATTGGGTTGCATCTTTATTATTCGTTATTTTAATGCTGTTACCAACACCTCGCCCGTCTTAGAACCGGAAGCGATATCAAAAGTTCGATTATTATTTTCATGGTTGATTTCAATTTTAACATCCCACTGGGGAAGCATGCCTAACCCTTTTTCTGGCCACTCCACTAAACTCAGACAATCTTCACTAAAATAATCTCGTATGCCCATAAACTCAAGTTCTTCCGGATCACTAAGCCTATACAAATCAAAGTGATAGATCTTCTTATCACTAAGCTGATATGGCTCGACTAGTGTGTAAGTAGGGCTTTTTACATTACCCGAATGTCCAAGCGACTGAATCAAATGTCTCGAAAACGTCGTCTTTCCTGCGCCTAAATCACCATACAAAAACAAAACGATACCCCATGTTTCACATTTACCGAGTTGTTCGGCCAGTCTTCCTGCCAACAATTTGGTGCCATCTTCATCACTAATTGTAAATCGCATATCCTTTGTGCCTGCTAGCCTGAGACAACTGTCGTACATTTCATTGTTTGTCGCTCGAAAATCAATGTAGCAAACACAATCAGTGCCTCATGTTATTTCATTCTTGTTAGTCTATGCCGAATTTTACAGATAATTATTGTACTTGCGCAAATATAAGCAATTACCATGCACACTTTGGAACAATTCATATTCACCACGAAATTTTGGAACCAACGGAATTTTTATTGATTGACTAGCACGCGCAGCTCAGCAAATAAATCACTCGCTAACAGACCTCTTTGGCCAAACGCTTCTGCGACTAAATCGCCTGCTTTTCCATGAATAGACACGCCAAACTGACAGGCAATGCTTTTATCGATGCCTTGTGCCATTAACGATGCTATGACACCTGTTAAAACATCTCCCATGCCTGCCGTTGCCATACCTGGATTGCCGTGGCGGCAAACCCACGAATGCTTTTGGTTGTCGATGATCGTGCCAGCACCTTTTAACACACATACTGCATCATAGCGTTCTGCGCAGAGTCTAGCGTAGTTAAATCGATTCGCTTCTATTTCTTCAATACTGACATTGAGAAGCCTGGATGCTTCTCCAGTGTGCGGCGTGACAACACAATCTGGCAGAGCAACAAAACTCGTATTTAATGCTTTTATGTTAAGTGCATCTGCATCTATGACAATGGATTTAGGGTGCTTTTGACAATATTCCATCACCTTTTCAAACACCGCATTACTCCAATCGTTGCGACCAAGCCCGGGGCCAATGGCAATACATGTTGCCCACTCCAAGGCTTCATCTAGTCCCTCACTTATTACCATTAGCTCGGGTCGTCCGGCGCACACCTGCGTATTGCTTTGGGTATGGCAATACACCTTGACCAGCCCCGTCCCGGTTCGCAAAGCGGCTTCTGCAGTAAGCCGAATTGCCCCGGACATGCCGTGATTGCCGCCTATACACAATAGTCTTCCGTAACTGCCTTTGTGGCTATTCACTTGACGCGGTTGTAGTCCATTGAAATGCGCAAGATCTAATGCTTTTGCATCACTTCTGGCGTGTTTTGCGAATGTTTTTCCAACACCCAGATCATTAAACACTAACTTACCAGATGATTGTTTGCCAGCGCCTGTCGTTAACCCCATTTTGATACCGACAAAGGTAACTGTCACATCGGCTTGAACACAGCGCCCCAGAGATTCTCCAGTGTCAGCATCTAAGCCACTCGGCACATCGATACTCAAGACTGGGACTGTTGCGCCATTGATTGCATCGATAACGTCGGCAAAATCACTTCTGATCTTGCCGTTGATTCCCGTCCCTAGCAACGCATCGATTACAACATCTGCTTTATTTAACAAATCGGGCGAAAACTGCCCAATTCGCCCGCCATTCGCTGTCCAATCATGCTTAGCTCTCGCGACATCTCCTTGGACTTCACGGTTGGGATCAATCGCACATACCGTCACATTTTTACCGGCCAACTTGGCTTGAAGTGCAACGACATATCCATCACCTGCATTGTTTCCTACTCCAACGACAATCAAATAATTGTCGATGTTGGGAATAAGGTTTAAGCACTCTTCAAATACAGCTTTTCCAGCCCGCTGCATTAAGCTGAACATCTCCAACCCTTGCTCTTCTGCTGCAGTTTTTTCATGCTTTCTGACCTGGTCAGCACGATACAATTTTTGTGTTAAGCTAGGCGCGTTTATCTTATGCAACATGAGAATATGTCCTTAATCCCTTCAATCGACTTGTATCAACTCCACAAAGATATCAAGGCGTGGTCAAGATCGCTAGGTTTTCAGCATGTGGGTGTTAGCGATATTGATATTGGTCAACATGGTGAATTTTTGCAGCAATGGTTGTCCAAAAGCCATCAAGGTCAAATGCAGTTTTTCGAACGCAATCTTGACTTCAGACTTAACCCAGATGCTCTGGTACCTGGGACGCTCAGAGTAATCAGTGTCGCGATGCGATATTTACCATCAAACCCCGGATTTGCCGATAACTTGGAGGATGCTGAATCTGCCTATATCAGTCGCTATGCAATAGGCAAAGATTATCATAAGCTAATGCGCAAACGACTCAAGCTACTTGGAGAAAAAATCCAGCAGGAAGTAACAATACTCAATTCCCGACCTTTCGTAGATTCTGGTCCCGTTCTTGAGCATGCATTTGCGGAAAAGGCAGGTATCGGTTGGACCGGTAAGCATTCACTTTCTCTCAATCACGACAGTGGATCTTGGTATTTCCTAGGGGAGCTATTTGTCAATATCCCGCTGCCAACAGACAAGCCCATGAAGGATGGTTGTGGTAGCTGCGCCGCCTGCATTTCAATCTGTCCTACCAAAGCAATAGTTGCGCCTTATACTGTGGATGCTAATCGCTGCATTTCTTATCTGACGATTGAATACGATGGCGTGATACCCATCCAGTTTCGAAAAGCCATTGGCAACCGGATTTACGGTTGCGATGATTGTCAGCTTATCTGCCCTGTGAATAAAAACGTACCTGTAACTGAGGAAAACGCGTTTTCAGATAGCTATTCACTGCAGTCGGCCAAGCTGACTACGCTTTTTGATTGGAGCGAAGAGGATTTTTTGCATCGTTTACAAGGCTCACCCATCCGGCGAATAGG